>JBBQEA010000169.1:0-11406 GCA_038320245.1 Chitinophagales bacterium
AATGATTATATCATCGTGTTCAAAAAGTTAAACTCAAAAAGTTAGACGATGATAAATAAACAGATCGTTTTCACAAATGGTTTAGAATTTTCAAAATATTTTGAAAATTCTATTAGTTTAAATAAGAATGGAAGATTAGCACAATTATTTGTAGAACTAGTTATCGAAAAAAGGGAATTTTAAATAAACAAAAATTAAAAATCAATGAAATTGATTTGCTTTCACAAAAAGTTGAAGCCTCTTTTTTGTTAAGTAATATTTGGTATAAACAGAAAAAAATTAAACAGCATCAAAAGAAGATAGAGACTAAGTTTTTTTGAGATACTTTTCGTTTTTTTCCAAAATGAAAAAAAGGAGTTGTAGTAGCCGGTAACTACAGGAAACATCCAGTCCCTGCTATCTTTTACTCCGGGATAATAAGTAAACGCAGGATGTTCTTTTGAAATGATGCATTCATCTTTTGAGGTTGAGGCGTTTTTATAAAAACTAGTTATCTCAGAAATTTCTCCGGTGTATATTATTATACCATCAATGTTTTTAGACAAGTCAATTACAAACTGCAGTACCTTTTTACTTACCGGATATTTTTTAAAATGAGAGGGTTCTAATAATAATACCCTATTTACATCTTCACCCCTTCGCCAAAGCACATCAAGGTTGTAGGAGTTGTAAATAAGTGTTGGCTTGCTGGTATCAAGAAGTGGGATTTGTGTTACAGGCAATATTGTTTGCAATACCGGGTTAGTTGTAGCCAGTAAATTTTGAGGCACAGGCATCGTTGCAATTTCCTCATAGCTTTTATCCAAAAAACTATTTTGCTGTTTGCTGAATGTATATTTGTTTACATTCTCCTGGTTAAAATAATATTTTTTTGAAGCAAAAGCCGCTGCCACCCATTGCCAGCTGCAATTGTTACTGGCAATATCTCCGTCGAGCAAATGATAATACATCCATTGAGAAGGCCGCAGCCAATGTGCTTTTGCCATATTGCATACCAGTGAAGCTGTGTACATTCTAACATGATTGTGCATATAGCCGCTGCTATATAAGTTCTCAATTGATTGGTCTATTGCTTGGATACCAGTTGCTGCCTCATCCACAGCCGTTAACATATGCTTATGCAAAACATCCGGCTGCGGCTGTTTAATATCTTTCCAAATACCATCACCGGCATGTTGCCAAACCCGTTGGAAATATTCACGCCATGCCAACTCTTGCAAAAATTTTTCTACCTGGTAAGGTTTATACCCTTTTTGCAAAACTGTTTCCATTACCTGTTTTACAGAAATCACACCTCTTGAAATGTAAGGTGATAAATAAGTGACCCCACCATTTATAAAATTTCTTGTTTTGGCATATTGGACAGGGTTAATGTTTTGCATCCTTTGTAATATGTCCGAATAGCCCGTCGGGAAAAATGGATTTGAAAGATATTCTTCGGTATCAAAAATTGTATTGGCCATCAAGCGTAAGTTTAAAACAGATCACTAAAACAAAATCAAAATCATTTTGTTTTAACCGGCTGTTTTAGTTTTTTGCTGATAAATTAAAACGGACATCATTTTGTTTTTTTTATCTGAAAAAATAATTATCCCACTCGCAAGCTCGTGCTAAAATAATTTTACACTTTTCATAAATAATTCACTGTTCGCCGTGAAATGAGGTGGCTTTTATTTCGGCTAGCTTGAAATGAACTGAGGGATGGGAAAGACATGGAACGCAGGAGAGACTTGCACTGTAAAAAAACTTTAAGTAACATAAAAAAGAAAAGAGTCTCAAAAAATGAGACTCTTAAACATTTGTGACCGCGTTAGGATTCAAACCTAAAACCCCCTCATCCGTAGTGAGGTACTCTATTCAGTTGAGCTACGCAGCCATTCCTTCCTTTCGGTTGGACAGCAAAAATAGAGATTTATTTTATTCATCCCAACTCTTTGTGCATTTTTGCCAAACAAAATATTGAATGAAGCTACATTTCTGGACAATTGGCAAAGATCACGAGGCTTATGTAAAGCCCGGTGTGGATATGTTTACCAAACGTATTTCCAACTATTTTCCGGTGGAATGGACCATTATACCCACGCCAAAAAATTCGGCCATGCTCAATGAGCAGGATCTGAAAAAAAAAGAAGGAGAAACAATTTTGAACCTTTTACAGAAGGATGATTACCTGGTAGTATTGGACGAAAGAGGTAAACAAATGACGAGTGAAGCAGTAGCAAACTTCATTCAATTGAGGGCCAATGAAAGTTTAAAGAAGGTGGTTTTTTTAATTGGCGGGGCCTTTGGTGTAAGTGAGGAAGTGTTGAAAAGAGCCAATTACAAATGGAGTTTATCGCAGTTGGTTTTTCCGCACCAGTTGGTTAGAATGTTATTGGCCGAACAAATTTACCGGGCCTGCAGCATCATACGCAACGAAAAATATCACCATCAATAATTACCTTGCTTAAAATCGAACTATGGAAATTACTATTTCACTCATTCTTGTGCTGGCCAATTGCGCTGTTTCTATCCCTGCTTTTAATAACAATAAGCTGATGAATGACCTCATTTTTTATCCGCCTGCCATTGCCAATAACAACCAATATTACCGTTTTATTACACACGGATTTTTACATGCAGATATTGCCCACCTTGCCTTTAATATGATTGCATTATATTCTTTTGGTGGCGCTGTTGAACAAATATTTTCACTGGAATGTCTGTTTGGTTCCATGGGCAAAGTATATTACCTGTTGATGTACATGGTAGCGTTGGTGGTTGCAACGTTGCCCACCTATCAGAAAAATAAAAACAATTATCAATACAGAAGCCTCGGTGCATCAGGAGCTGTGTCTGCAGTAGTATTTGCAGGCATTACCTTATTGCCACAGTTGCCGATTAATTTCATGTTTATACCTATTAATATTCCAGGCTATATTTTTGGAATTGTATACCTGGGCGTTTCTGCCTACCTCGATAGAAAAGGCGGCGGTAATGTCAATCATTCAGCCCACTTTTGGGGGGCTGCATTTGGTGTGGTATTCACTATTATCATGTGCCTTGCATTGGCGAAATTGAATGTGCTGGAGAATTTTCTCCGTCAGATTCAGGCGGGCAGCAGGTTATTGCCATTTGAGTGTTAGGCTGATGATTTCTTTGGTGGTATCGGTAATTTTAAACCGGTTGTCGATACGCATGCCAACAACCCATATTATTTTTTTATCCATTTCAATCACCCACACATTTTCTTTTTGGATCAGCGATAATTTTTGATCGATAAAAAAGCGACTGAGTTTTTTCTTTTTGTCCATACCCAACGGATAAAAATAATCGCCTTGCTTCCATTTACGGAGCAGTAACGGGAATTTTATTTCGCCTGCATTAAGTTGAGCTACCAGGTGGGTGTTTTGCAATTGGTGGTTTGTAGTGGTATACTTTTCAATTTGTAAATTTCCATCTTTATAAAAAATATTTTTGTCGCCTTCTTCAATCAGAATATTTTGTGCTTCGCTTGTTTGATTAGGTGTAATGATAAGCCAGTTGCGGTTTTTAATGATTCGATGGGTAGCGGATTGGATATATTTACCTGTTTCACTTTGTAACAATGCAATGGCTTCCTCCACCTGGTGGGAGGTAAATCCAACCTGTTTAATTATTTCAAAAAAAACCGAATGTAGTGGCTTTACCTGCAATAATTTTAGTACCGGAATATGAATTTCGTTTCCTTTTTTCTCCAGTAACTTTTTAGTGTGCTGTTGAATGGCTTGCTGATACAATTGTTCCGTTTCTGCAAAACGATGAATATTGTTTATTACATTTTTCTCAGCCTCCGGATAACTTTCTTTCACCAAAGGAATGATTTGATTGCGAAAAAAGTTACGGGTATAATCATTTTCAAAATTGGTAGCATCTGTAACATATTGCAACTGATTATTGACTACAAACTCTTCCAGTTCTGCCCTGCGTGCAAATAAAAGCGGACGTACAATTTTACCTTGTTTGGGTAAGATACCCCTGATACCAGCAATACCCGTGCCCCTGAAAAAATTCATTACAACTGTTTCAATATTGTCATCTGCATGATGCCCGGTAACAATGAAGTTGGCCGCCGGCTGTCGGTCGTCAGCAGTCGGTCGTCGGTCGTCAACTATCGGTTGTCGGTCGTCCGTCGTCGGTCGTCCCCCCCCTATCTTCTCATAAAACCACTGATACCGCAAATCCCTTGCTGCTGTTTCAATTGATTTTTTCCCGTCTAATGCAACTTTTTCTGTTTCAAATCTTTTCACCAACACCTCCACCCCGTATTTCTCACCCAGACTTCTTACAAATTTTTCATCCCGGTCACTCTCCTCTCCTCTCAATTGAAAATTACAGTGTGCAATAACAAAATGGTAACCTGCCTGTTTGCACAATTCGCACAACACTACAGAATCTATGCCACCACTAACAGCAAGCAATAGTCTGTCTGTAAGTTGAAAGAGATTTTCTTTTTGTATGTATTGCTTAAATCTTTGTAACAGTTCCATCCGGTAACATTTTTTACAGCTTTCAGGCCTGCCGTTTTTTAATCTTCCAATTCTTCCAGCGCTCCCTGCAATTCATTGTAAGCATGTTTATCGCCAGCTTTTTTTGCTTCGCTCATGCCGTTTGTATACACTTGTATCGCCTGCACCGTATCATTCATGCGTTCTAATAATTTACCCAGGTGATAATAAGACCCTACATAACCCGGCTCCCGTTGCAGAATTTCCTCAAACAATTTTTTTGCTTCAGTATCCCGGTCAATTTTTATAAGTTCCAACGCCAAAGCATGTTGCAGAAAATTATCCTGCGGTGATGCCAGTAAATATTCCTGTAATTTTTCTATCCTGTTCATTCCGCAATTATTTTTTTAACAGAGTATGCAATTTATCGTTACTTCAATTACCTTTGCGATAGTTGCATAAACAACCATTATAAACGATTCTTAAAATTATTCCTGCATGAAAATATTAGTATGTATCAGCAAAACACCTGATACCACCGCAAAAATAGCCTTCGCAGATAACAACACGAAATTTGCCGGCGAGGGTGTTCAATGGATTATCAATCCTTACGATGAATGGTACTCACTTGTTCGTGCCATCGAGTTAAAAGAAGCCGACCCATCAACCGTTATTCACCTGGTTACAGTTGCGGGTGCAGACACTGACCCCATCATCCGCAAGGCATTGGCATTGGGTGGTGATGAAGCCATCAGGGTGAATGCAGATAGTCACGATAGCTTTTACATTGCTTCTCAAATAGCTTCGGTTGCTACAGCGGGCAACTACGATCTTATTTTTACAGGTAAAGAAACCATCGACTATAATGGGTCATCCATTGGTGGTATGGTTGCCGAATTACTGGACATGCCTTACCTGAGTTTAGCTTCTCACCTCACTTTAGCGGGCAACAGCATAACAGTTGTAAGGGAAATAGATGGCGGCGAAGAAACCAATCAGGTTAATTTGCCGGTGGTGGTTAGTTGCCAAAAAGGAATGGCAGAACAACGCATTCCCAATATGAAAGGTATTATGGGCGCAAGAACAAAACCTTTAAAAGTGGTAGAACCGCAGGCAGTAGAGCCTTTAACGTCTATCGCCAGTTTTGATTTACCACCGGCAAAAGCTGGAGTAAAATTAGTTTCTGCAGATAATCCGGAGGAATTAGTAAGGTTGCTGCATGAAGAAGCGAAGGTTTTTTAGCCCCTATCCCCTAAAGGGGAATAAATAATTATCAACTATCAATTAACTAATTATCAATTACCATGAGTGTTTTAATATTTTTAGACCAGGCCGATGGCCACATCAGGAAAGCATCTTTAGAAGCAGCATCGTATGGTGCCGCTATTGCGTTACAAACAGGCACAACTGCTGAGGCCATTGTATTGGGCACTGTATCGGAAGACCTTACGGCGTTGGGTATTTACGGTATTTCGAAAGTGCATACCGTGAGCAATGCAACGCTTAACCAATTGGATGGACAGGTTTATACCAAGGTTATTGCTGAAGCCGCTGTAGCAAGTGGCGCTACCGTAATTGTTTTTTCCAACAACTTAACCGGTAAAGCCGTTGCACCAAGATTGAGTGTACGGCTAAAAGCAGGCCTTGTAACAGGTGCCGTAGCTTTGCCCGATACCAGCAATGGATTTGTAGTAAAGAAAAATGTATTTAGCGGAAAAGCATTTGCAAATGTGTCCATTAATACAGCTGTTAAAATCATTTCGCTTAACCCCAACTCCTACTCCATTACTACAACCGAGGGTGTTGCTGCAGTTGATGAATTTTCTACAACGGTAGATGCGCCCAAAGTACAAGTAATGGCTACCAATAAAGTAGAAGGTGAAGTACCATTAACGGAAGCAGATATTGTAATTAGCGGCGGTCGTGGATTAAAAGGGCCGGAAAACTGGGCCCTGGTAACAGATCTGGCAAAATTGTTAGGCGCTGCAACTGCCTGCAGCAGGCCAGTTGCGGATATCAACTGGCGTCCCCACCACGAGCATGTGGGACAAACCGGTATTGCCATTGCACCTAATTTATATTTTGCCATTGGTATTTCGGGTGCTATTCAGCATTTGGCGGGCGTTAACAGAAGTAAGACCATTGTTGTAATTAACAAAGATCCGGAAGCACCCTTTTTTAAAGCAGCGGACTATGGAATTGTTGGCGATGCGTTTGAGGTAATGCCAAAGATTATAGAAGCGGTGAGAAAGTTGAAAGCTCAATAAAACAATTTTGTACCCTGCATAATTTCTATGAGCAACATCCTTGGCCTGTCCCGATTTTTTCGGGAGTCGCAGCCGATAGCTATCGGCTCTTGTACGGCATACCATTATCGAACTTTTATTAACTAATTTATTAAACAGCCTGTCATACTTACTTTATAAAATATTTTGAAAATCAAAACACGATTAAAATAATCACTAAAAACAACCATTTCAAAACCCAAACAGTACTTTCCATATAAAAAATGTATTAGTTTCGTAAAATATTTATGAAGAAAATAGAATTGGAAATAGTAGCACTCTCTCACAGCATTACCCAAACGCATTCCTATGCAGTAGTATTGGGAGAAGTAAATGGTTTACGCAGGTTACCAATTGTTATTGGAGGATTTGAAGCACAAGCTATAGCTGTGGCCCTCGAACGAATGAGTCCAAGCCGCCCGCTTACACACGACCTGATGAAAAATTTTATGCTGGCATTCAATGTAGACCTGCATGAAGTAATCATCAACGATTTACAGGAAGGCATTTTTTACAGCAAATTGGTTTGCAGCAGTGAAAACGATACGGTAGAAATTGATTCCCGTACGTCTGATGCCTTGGCACTTGCAGTTAGGTTTGGCTGCCCTATTTTCACTTACGATAATATTTTAGACAGTGCCGGTATACTGATGGAAAATGACGAGAAAAAGAAGAAGGCCAATACACCTATTACCACGGAAACCGGAAGCAGGGAAGATTTAAAAGCCTTGTCGCTACAGGAATTAACCACACTGCTAGGTGAAGTGCTTGAACATGAAGACTATATTAAAGCCATCGCCATACGAGATGAAATCAATAACAGAAAAAAGTAGTTATTGCTATTTATTAACTAATTTTATACTTACTAAATTCAATCCCTCTAAACAAATTAAATAAATTTTAAGCGTACTTTTTTATTGCTTTGTGAATATTCTATTTGAATGTTTACATGAAAATTTTAAAATCCATCAATTCAACATCTCACCTATGGCCAGTAAAAAGCCAGTAAAGTTATCTGCAAAAGACAGAGACAAAATCTATAAATTATTTAAAGAAAATAATTTTACCAAGCAGGAACTTGCAAATAATTTCAATTGCACACTCAGTGTAATTAAAAATTTAATAGCCAATTACGACTCTCCACTTTTCCTTCAAAGAATACAAGCAATCAAGTCGGGCAAAAAAGAACCTATCTGTTTTGCAAACGAAACCTGGAAAAAAGTGAGCTATCCCTCCAAAACAACATACGAGGTTTCCAGCCTTGGCAGGGTAAGATCTTACTTCATCAGTAAAGAAAATCCCACTATTATAAAGGGGGTTTTACAACAAGGCTATCTATTTTTAGATTACTTTAATACGGTTGAAAAAAGAAGGCTCAAAGTACCTTTTCATGTAGTGGTTGCAGATCATTTTAATAAAAAAAGTTCTCCTTCCCATAACCACATTATTCACCTTGATTTTAAAAAAGGGAACAATGTAGCCAGTAATTTAAAATGGGTAACCGAGGCAGAAATGTATGAGCACAATAACAAAAATACGGTAGCAATAGCTGCAAGAGAAAAAGCAAATGCAGGAAGAACCAAAGGTGCCAAACTAACATTGGTGCAGGTAGAACGAATTAGAAAATTGCTAAACGATCCTTTAAAAACTACAAGCAAAACAAGAATTGCGGCTATGTACGGCGTTGCTCCCATGACAATTTACCGCATTCAGTCTGGCGAAATTTGGGGTACAAAAGGTAATCATGTAACTTACGAGAGAAAGATAACACCTAAATTAGATGAAGCTACTATAAAAAAAATCAGAAATAAATTACAACAAGAAGGTGCTGTACAGGCTACAATTGCTAAAGAATACGGCTTAACGCCTACTATCATCAGCCGTTTAAAAAATGGCAAAACATACAATTACTAAATAAACAAGTAGCACATTGGTTGTATTTCCCAATTGTAAAATAAATATTGGTTTGCGTATTGGCTCCAAACGGGCAGATGGCTTCCATAACCTTTCCACCATCTTTATTCCCATTCCTTTAACAGATGCGCTGGAAATATTACCTGCCGATTCACCAGCCGATAAACAGGTTATTTTCAGTCAATCAGGTAATGCCATCGATAGCACTGAAGCTAATAATCTCTGCATAAAAGCCTATCATCTTTTGCAAAAAGATTTCCCTTTTTTACCTGCAGTACGCCTGCACCTGCACAAGGCGATTCCGATGGGTGCAGGCCTTGGTGGTGGGTCGGCAAATGCTTCCTTTACTTTACAACTACTGAACAATCAATTTAAACTAAATATTTCTACCAGTCAATTGATTGATTATTCGCTGCAACTGGGCAGTGATTGTCCTTTTTTCATTATCAATAAGCCATGCTTTGCAACCGGCAGGGGAGAAATATTAGAAGAGCTGATTGTTGATCTGTCTGCCTATAAAATCATGCTGATTAACCCAGGTATACACATCAATACCGGCTGGGCATTTAAGCAACTTAAATTATCAGGAGCCAATTCGGCTACCGATAATTTAGCAGCAATAATTAATGAGCCCATAGAAACATGGAAAGATCATTTAACCAATGATTTTGAATTGCCTGTATTTGACCTTCACCCCGAACTTAAAAAAATAAAAGAAGTTTTATACAATAATGGAGCGAAGTATGCAGCAATGAGTGGCAGCGGAAGTACGATATATGGCATTTTTGAAAACGATTCGATACCAACAATAAAATTCCCGGGAAACTATTTTCTCAAAACATTGCACCTATCATAATTGTTAGAATTTACTTAAATAATGCCGCCAGCTGTGTAACAGTGCTGTCATGTAAAAGCATTGTGATAAATTGCAACACTTAAAAAAAATCAATGACGAAAACTTCCATTATCCTTAGCGCAGGTTTATTATTGAGCGCTGCTTGCTTCGCCCAAAAATCAACAACAGAAGTACCCAATAACTGGTATCAGCTAGACAAAGACAGTACCGGCTTTTATGGCATCAGTCTTAACAAAGCCTACGACTTTATTAAAAGCAAAAAACTTAAAAGCCGGCAGGTGGTAGTAGCCGTTATCGACAGCGGAATTGATACCCTGCACGAAGATTTAAAACCAATACTTTGGACCAACAAAAAAGAAATTCCTGGTAATGGCATTGATGATGACAAAAATGGTTACATAGATGATGTACATGGCTGGAATTTTTTAGGTGGCAAAGATGGCCGCAACGTAAAACAAGACAGCTACGAAGGAGCAAGGATTTACCACAAATTAAAGGCGAAGTATGGAACGTTGGTTCCTGATGAATCTTCTGTCAATTCTGTCGAAAAATCTGAACTGGAGGTTTTTAAAAAGGCACAACAAAAAGTGGTTGGTAATGTAAACCCTGCTGAAGTTGCATTTATGAAGAAAATGCTCCCGTCTTTTTTAAAAGGGGACTCCGTTATTAAAACAGAACTTGCAAAACAAGAATACAATTGCACCGACCTTGAAAATTATACCACCACCAATGCTGACGCTAAAAGAACAAGATCTTTCTTAATTCAGATATGCAAAGGCAACGGCACCGATGATATTTCCAATGTTCAAATTATTGAAGAATTTGAAGGTCAGTTAAGAAAAGCCGCAGCAGCTACAGACGCACCACCGGAATACCGCAAGGATATCGTTGGTGATGATGAAACCAACATCAACGATCGTTTTTATGGCAACAATGATATTATGGCCAACACCCCCATGCATGGCACACACTGCTCGGGCATTATTGCTGGGGTAAGAAACAATGACAAAGGTGGAGATGGCATTGCAGACAATGTGCGTATTATGATGGTAAGAGCTGTACCTGATGGAGATGAGCATGATAAAGACATTGCCACTGCCATCCGCTATGCAGTTGATAATGGGGCACAGATAGTAAGTATGAGTTTTGGAAAAGATTTTTCGCCTGAAAAAGAATGGGTAGATGAGGCCGTAAAATATGCGGAGAAGAAAGGCGTGCTGCTGGTTCATGCAGCCGGAAATGATGCAAAAAATGTAGACAGCACTGATAACTTCCCTACTGTAAACTACCTGAATGGTAAAAGAGCCAGCAACTGGATTACCGTAGGTGCAAGTGGCGACCCGAAAAACGGTGGAATCACAGCAAATTTCAGCAATTTTGGTAAAAAAGATGTAGACGTATTTGCCCCTGGTGTACAGATATATGCTACCCTACCGGGAGGTAATACCTACGGTAAATTATCCGGCACCAGCATGGCTTGTCCGGTAGTTGCAGGCACAGCAGCGCTGATACTTGAATACTTTCCAACCTTAACTGCACAACAGCTTAAATATGCAATTGAAAAATCGAGTACAGTACTGGATGAGGAAGTAAATTTACCAGGCACAAATGAAAAAGTAAAACTAAGTGAGCTTAGCAAAACAGGCGGCTTGCTTAATGCATATGCCGCAGTAAAATTAGCCAGCACATTAAAGGGCGAACGCAAACCCATCAAGCTGGAAATACTACCTAAACCAAAATTAAAAAACAGTAACAAAGGTTAAATCATACAACAACCAACGCCGGATATTTTATCCGGCTTTTTTATGCCCCATTGTTTTCTATTTAAAGTTTGCTGTAAAAGTTTGCAGGTTAATTTATTTTTTAACCACCCATACAAAATGCA
>JBBQEA010000170.1:0-11337 GCA_038320245.1 Chitinophagales bacterium
TCTTTGGGCGTAGTCGCAGATACAACACAATACGTAGGATTTAAATTAGTGCAGGATCCTACTAACGACAATATACTGATTGCAGCAACAAGTGTGGGCATTTTTAGAACCAAGGATGGAGGAAATACCTGGCAGCCCGCTTTTTTCCAAACCAACGATTTTAATTTCTTCCAGAATAATAGGAACTGTTACGACATCGAATTTAAACCCGGCAGTTCTACCGTTTTGTATGCAGCGTATCAAGCAATTAGTTCATCAGGCGAATTCAATGACAGTGCAAATTTATTTAAGTCAACAGACGGCGGGGCTACCTTCATCCTTCAAACACATTTTAGAGGCGTAAGCCGCATGGCCATTGCAGTTACCCCGGCAAATCCCAATTATGTATACCTCTTGTGTGGCCCAGGTTATGTAACAGAAAGTTCTTCAGCCAATAACACCTTCAAAGGCATTTACAAATCTGCAGATGGGGGTGCTACTTTTACGCTCCAAACCGATCACCCCGATATTCTCGGGCTTAACAACCTTTTTCAAAGTGAGAAAAACCAGTCGACTTATGATCTGGCGTTTGCCGCCTCGCCTGTAAATGCCAACCTGCTCATCACAGGCGCCCTCACAGGCTGGCGTTCTACGGATGGCGGGCTTACCCTGACAGAGATAATTGACTATTTTTGGGATTTGAATAACGGCAATTATATTCACCCGGATATTCATGACATGTCTTATAATCCGTTGAACGGAAAATTATATGCCTGTACAGATGGTGGCGTATCAGTAAGCAGCGATAACGGGAATGGATGGGTGCGTTTATTTAATGGGCTTGCCACTACACAATTCTATCATTTTAGCCTTAGCAACTGGGACGGACAAATATGGGGAGGGGCACAAGACAATGGTATCCTGCAACGATCAACCGGCAATAATTTTGACCATTACAAACAAGGTGATGGCTACGATGTAATGCAGGTAAATGTAAATGGTGCCAATGATTTTTATTTTGTTGTGAACAAGGATGTTTTTAAATACGGTGCCGTTTCGGATGCTACTATAACCCCACCGGGATTTGCTACACAGTTCTTTCCTAACCTTGCACACCACCCTACTAAAGACAATGTGATCTACGCTGGTTTTTATGCGCTGAATGTAAGTGATGATAAAGGTAGCACCTGGCATATAACCCTTCCTCCAGCCAATTGGTGTGTAAGCACCTGCCCAACAAAAGGCGATCGGGTATACAGTGCCGGTAGAAGTTTTGATGCAAAGCTCTACCGGATAGATAACCTCATTACTGCTGCAGGAAGATACAATGCTTCACATCAACTTTTCGACCTAACGCCTGCACTGCAAGCTGCAGGCTACCCGGATCCTGCTAGTGGCGTAACGCCTCCTAAAATTACCGGTATTGCTGTTAGTCCCACTGACGCAAATATTGTTGTTGTAACGGTGGGTGGATATCTCGATCACAAAAAAGTATTTATTTCTTACAATGCAGGAAGCAGTTTTCAAAATATTAGTGGTGATAATACAGGTACCTACGCCGGCCTGCCAAACCTGCCGGCAAATTGTGTAACCTTTGATAGCCATGGTGGATTGTATATTGGAACTGACATCGGTGTGTATTATAAAGTGAACGGCTATTCGCAATGGACTCCGTTTTACAACGGCCTTCCAAGGGTGCCGGTGTCGCAGGTTATTTTTCAAACTGTGCCGTTGCCGCCGCCAAACAATCCTGTTGAATATATTTATGCTTCCACCTACGGCCGGGGAATATGGTATTCACAGGCATATTCGGATTGCCCATCCGCTGTGACTGTAACAGCAGGCTTAAGTGGACAGCAGTTTTTTCAAGCAGCGGCAACCATCGGCACGTCTTCTTTAATCACCGGGGGCGTTGGCACCAATGTAAATATGAAAGCTGGCAGCGTCACCCTTACGGAAGGGTTTAATGCACAAGACGGCAATGAATTCAGGGCTTATACAGGTATTTGTTCTATTGGTTTACCGGTAGATAACCTACGTCCGGATTCATCAACAGTTGGTGAAGTAATTACATTACCAGCCAAAGCCGTGCAGATAAAAAAAATAGCGACGAAAAGTAAAGGGGTTACAAACAAAAAATTGACTGCAAAATCAGTTGTAAAGCCAGTGATGGAAGATGACGATTAGCAACAACTGGATACCCACTAAAAAAATACAATAGGTGCAGGTGTCCAGATCTGTTGCCTATTGTTGCTGAGGCAAAGAAATAAATACTGCAGCCAATAAAACAAACAAAAAATTATAACACAAACGGCATACCTGCTTTAAGAATAATCAATACCAGTATTATTTTTTGGAAGGTAGCAATATCCCAAAAACAGAACAGAAGCTGAGGTGTTTTTTTGATATTACCTTTCACTGTAATCAAAGTACCAATGGCAGCTTTAAAAACGAGTTGAGAAATATCGAGTTGCAGACTGGAAGGTAAAATTGCTTGACTAAGTTATGTTTATAAGGAATTTTGGTTGTAAAAATAATCAGGTAAGCTTTTTTAAATGTTGTGAGTTTTCATTTTGCTTTTGCAACAAGCACCTGCCTGTCTGTTAAAAATTTTTTTAGCTTTTCAAGCTTATTGGTATTGATAAGGTCTACATCACATTGAAGCAATGTTGCCCAAACGGTCTTGTTTTCGGGAGATGCCCACAGTCTTACTTTTCGACCATTGGCATGGGCGAGAGATACATAGTTGTTGAGTTGTAGTTTGTCTTCTGCAGGCATAGTCCCCTTACCTTTCCATTTGCTTATTTTTGAGTATTTGCAACTTGCTATCGGGTAAAGGTAATGGCAACAATCATTATCAGTTTTACGCAGGTCTTCATCAACAAATATCAGTCGGTCGCTGGCAGCGTTAATAAGCTTATACGGCCTGTGGCCAGTAAGCACAATGGTTACCGTTCGCTGGAAAAATATGCCGTTTTCATAACTGGATAGCATTTCACGGTATTTCTCCAATAATGGCAGCAATGCTTCGTAAGTTTTACAGGCAGCTGATTTAATATCAATCATTAATGTAATTGGAAATTTTTCACCTTCTGTTTCAGTGCTGATATAATTGAGCAAGGGCTTTAAATACAGTTGCTCCAGCGTTTTCTTTTTACCAAACAGCGGCATTGTATGTGCAACAATCAGTTCATCTTTTCTCAAAAAAACATCTGCTTCCACATAACTAAAACCATTACCTAGTGCATCAAACAATGGATGCTTGTGCCAGTAATCATTATGGGCGTAGGCGTTTGGCAGCATGAAGGTTTGTGAGCTGGCAGCTGGCGGCCATAGCAAAGAGGATGTGAAAAGTACTGAAAGTAATAATTTCATTGCAGGCATTGCAGGTTTATTAATTGGATAAGAAGGTTTTGTTAGTCAAAGCTAATGGTTCGATATTTTGAAATAATTTTTAAATGGTAAAGGAATAGTTAATGAACGATTTCAAAAAAAATTAATTGTCCTTATTGGCATGCATGCAACAGATAGGTTGGTTATTACCAATGCATTCATCAGTAAACAGAGTGTTGGAGTAACACTATTGTTGTTTTGCAAAGGGCCTGTGGTATTGGCCTGAGAAAAAGGAATCTATATTTTAAACCATTAGTAGTAAATTACTTTTTATAATCTATAAAATGGGTAATAAATTGGGAGAATAATTGTTGATTCAATTTAAAGTACTTTTCAAATTTCTTAACAATTAATTCATTTAAGTTTTGTTTGCGTGAAACAAACAAGTGCTGGTCTGAAGTACTATTGCCTATCGTTACTGAGGCAATGAAATTATTAACGCATAAATGTATCCTCTCATCTAATTTTAAAAGAATACTTCCTAAACCGTAATCTCCCCCTTCATATAAAACACAGATTGTCCGCTGATCAACACTCTTTCTTCGTTCAATTGCTCACACCACAATTCTCCGCCACGGGCAGATAATTGCAGGGCATGTAATTTGTCTTTTCCTAAACGCTCACTCCAAAAAGGGATTAGTTGGGAGTGAGCAGAACCTGTTACCGGATCTTCGTCAATACCTGAAGCCGGTGCAAAAAATCTTGATACAAAATCAACTTCGTTACCAGGAGCAGTAATGATAATCTTGTCGAAATATCTTTTTATTAAAGTGAAATCTGGTTTGCAGTTTTTTACTGCTGCTTCATCCTTCAGTAAAACCAACACGTCACGATATTTAAATACACCTGCTATGGTTGCGTTATCTAATACTTCGCTTAAAAAAGAAGGAACTGTTTCCAATGCGGTTGGTTTCCAACTCGGGAAATCCATCGTAAACATATCTCCATTTTTTGTAACAGTCAGCACTCCACTTTGAGAATTAAACCTGATGGCAGGTTTTGTATAACCGAGTATATTAAATAACACATAAGCAGTGGCCAAAGTAGCGTGGCCACAAAGATTTACTTCTACTGCAGGCGTAAACCAACGGATATCATAATCTGCATCCGGGGTTGTGCCCGGAATAAAATAAACCGTCTCACTCAGGTTATTTTCGATGGCAATTGTTTGCATCAGTGCTGTATCCAACCACGCTTGTAATGGTATTACTGCTGCCGGGTTACCTCCAAATAATTTGTTGGTAAAGGCATCTATCTGGTAAATGGTGAGTTGCATGACAATATTGGATTAGGAGATAAGTAATGATTGCGTTGTTCTCTCAAGTATGTTTATTGGGTTTAGATGTTTAGAAGGTTTAGGTGTTTAGATGAAGCCTTAAATAACATACCATTAATAAGCTATTTGCCATTTGTTTTTATAGCAATAAAACCAACTTTTTTTAAGCCATTCTCAAAGTATAAAAAAATACAGCAACAGCATTATCGTCTAAATAAAAAATATTCGAAGGATACTTACTCCGCCATCATTTCCTTAACTACCCGTATTACATCCTCCACATTTGGTTTGCTAAAGTAATCACCATCACTTGCATATGAAGGCCGGTGTGCCTGTGCAGTAATGGTACGTGGTGCAACATCAAGGAGTTTGTAACCTCCTTGCTCTTCCATCACTTTATTAAACATATAAGCTGCTGCTCCCCCTGGTACATCTTCATCTACAAATACAATGCGGTTTGTTTTTTTAAGAGATGATTTTATGCCGTGATGAATATCAAACGGCAACAAAGTTTGCACATCAATTACTTCGCAATGCATATTTAATTTTTCAAGCGCCTGTGCTGCTTCCATTACAATGCGTAAGGTAGAGCCATAGGATACAATGGTTACATCCCCACCCTCTTTAATAATTTCTGGTACACCTAACGGCACGGTATAGCCCAACAAATTAGAAGGTAATTTTTCTTTAAGCCGGTAACCATTTAAACATTCTATCACCAATGCCGGATCATTGCTTTGCATCAATGTATTGTACATGCCTGCAGCCTGTACCATATTGCGTGGCACACAAACATAAACGCCTCTGAGCGCATTTATGATCATCCCCATGGGAGAACCGCTGTGCCAGATACCTTCCAACCGATGTCCTCTTGTGCGTACAATTAAAGGACAACTTTGCCCGCCGGCCGTACGAAAATGGGTTGTAGCCAAATCATCGCTCAATGGCTGCAAACCATACAACAAATAATCGAGGTATTGTATTTCGGCTATTGGCCTAAGCCCTCGTAAAGCGAGTCCAATGCCCTGTCCCATTATGGAGAGTTCACGAATGCCGGTATCGAAAATTCTTTCGGCACCAAACTTTTCCTGCAAGCCACTAAAGCCCTGGTTTACATCTCCAATAAAGCCAACGTCTTCTCCAAAAGCTGTTACCTTATCATTACTCAAAAACAATTGTTCAAAATAATTATTCAATACCTCATATCCATTAATGGCCTTTGCATCTGCATCATAAACAGGCTTTACTTCCGCCACATTTAAAGCACTTTTTGGCCCTTCATTGTACAAAAATGAATTGTACAATTTCTTGTTGATTTGCAGGAGTTCCTCGTAATAATCTTTTAGCTTGTTAGCTGCTGAATGATTACCGGTAATATCCAAAGCAGTAGAAACTAATTTCATTATATCCCTGCGCATGGGCTCTTTTTTATCAGCTAATTCAGTAGCAATTGGCCGTAAACTTTGTTGGGTGTTAGTATCCAACTGCGGCAGGCAATCTGTAATTAAACCAACGGCTATTTGCAATTGTGCTTTGGCAGGCGCAATGTATTTATCCCATGCCCGCTGCTTGCTTTCTTTTACAAAATGTTTGGCGTTTATCTCTATATCACTCAATTCTTCTTCTTCTGCCAAACAATTTTCCAGCAACCATTGCCGCATTTGTTTCAGGCAATCCCATTCTTTTTCCCAGGCAAGTCGCTCAGGTGTTTTATATCTTTCATGGCTGCCGGAGGTTGAATGACCTTGTGGCTGGGTTATTTCCTCCACATGAAAAATGGCAGGAATATGAGTATCTCTAATTTTTTGAATGGCGGGTTCAAATACCTCACACATACCTGCATAATCCCAACCCTTCAATTTATAAATATCCAATCCGTTGGTGCCTTCCTGTTTTTGCATTCCGGATAAAGCGGTAGATATTGACCCCTTGGTAGTTTGATATTGCTTGGGAACAGAGATGCCATAACCATCATCCCAAATAAATATGGCTAACGGAACCTGCTGAACACCGGCAGCATTTACCACCTCCCAAAAATGCCCTTCGGATGTAGATGCATCGCCAATAGTGCAAAAGCAAATCTCATTTCCATTATTACTTAAATCAGTATGCTTTTTAAATGCATCAACCTTTCTGAACAGTTTAGAAGCCAATGCCAAGCCCAAAGCCCTGGGCATTTGGCCAGCCGTAGGCGCCATATCGCTGCTGGAATTTCTTGTGTTCACCAGATCCAGCCAATTACCATCGGCATCAACATTTTTAGTAGCAAAATGTGCATTCATTTGTCTGCCAGCGCTAAAAGGATCATGGTTAATATCAGGATCGGCAAAAAGTTGCGCAAAATATTGTTCCACATTTGTAATACCGGCGGCCATCATAAATGTTTGGTCACGATAGTAACCAGAACGGAAATCTCCTGGTTTAAAAAATTTGGATACAGCCACCTGCGCCACTTCCTTGCCATCGCCAAATATCCCAAATTTTGCTTTGCCCGTTAACACTTCTTTACGGCCCAATAAACTGGTTTGTCTGCTTTCGCAAGCTATCCTGTAGTCTTTGAGCACTTCTTTTCTAAAGTGATCAAAACTGAATTTTTCCTGCGATTCAGCATCATTTTTTAATGATATTTCCATGCAACAAATGTAAATGAATAGTTGAGATGAATGTTAAAAAAATGATAAGGGCAGAACAATTTGGTAGGTTTTTAAGCGTTTTAGTATCTTTGGAATAATTATTGAAACTTTGGAAACATGAAGTTATTATTTACAGGTTTTTTAACGCTTTTAATTGGCATCGCAGTGAATGCGCAGGAAGTAAAACCTGCTGCCGCTGAAAACGCATCAATTACGGTAGGTAACCAGCCTGTAGTTATTACAGATGAATCTTTGGGACTAAAGGAAGCTATCTATGATTTTGGAAAAATACCGCAGGGTAAACCCGTAACTCATGTATTTGAAATTGTAAATAATGGTATGGACTCCCTTAAAATTGCAAACGTGCAGGCAAGTTGTGGATGTACAACGCCAGACTGGGAAAGAGATAAAGTTCAGGCTCCAGGACAAACAACAAAAATAACCGTTGGATATAACGCAGCATCAGAGGGTAGTTTTTCAAAATTTATTACCATAACTTACAATGGCACGCAAAGCAAACAAATAACTATAAAAGGGGACGTTTGGAAGACGCCGCTTTCATCAGCACCAGAAAATGCAGGATTAAAAGGCCTGAAAGAAGATAAATAAACAATTTACTTAATCAATAAAACACAAAACAAAGCACATGAAAAAATCCTTATTTTTTGCAGCAGCATTCGTTCTTTCTACCACCCTGTTTGCACAAAAGAAAATAGCTGATGTAGCTAAATTTGCATCTGAAACAATTGATTTTGGAAAGATTAAACAAGGTGTTCCGGCTAAAGGAACCTTTACAGTAACTAACATTGGTACAGAACCTTTAATTATTGAACAAGCCAATCCAACCTGCGGTTGCACCATTTCTGATTACACCAAAGAGCCAATTGCACCTGGTAAAACCGGTGTTATCAATGCAACTTACAATGCAGCTAACCTTAACCATTTTGATAAACATCTTACAGTAAAATTTGCAGGTATTGATGAAATCAAACAGATAACATTTACAGGCGATGTGGTTGCATCTGAAGAGTTTGATAAAATGAAAGTGGCAACTGTGGGAAAACCAGCTGAAGGTGTAGCACCGGCAACTAAATCAGTTAAAAAAGTAATAAAGAAGGGTTAATCAACTAAAATTCTTATAATAAAAAAGCCTCCTAAAACCGGAGGCTTTTTTGTTTCCTTTTCTTAACCAACTTGTTTTAAATAAAATAAGATTGAAAAATTTAAGGTAAAACAGGCATTTTGAAATCTGTATTTCCTTTTTATTAATCGATCATTTCATAGAAAGCTTTGGTGGATGTAGGCTTTGATTAATGAAAGTACAAAACATAAAAAAACCAGTACATAACGTACTGGTTCTCGATATTATAAAAGCTATAATTATTATACTGCAAAACTTTCACCACAGCCACAACTCCTGCTCGCATTGGGATTGTTGAAATAGAAACCTTTACCATTTAAGCCATCACTAAATTCAAGCTCGGTATTTACCAGGTACAAAAAACTTTTAAGGTCGGTAACAATTTTAACGCCCTTGTCTTCAAAAACCTGATCCATCGGCTTTACTTCATTGTCAAAATCCATCTTATAACTTAAGCCGCTACAGCCACCGCCCACTACACCTACTCTTAAAAAATAAGTTGGATCTTCGGCAACACCTGCATCTGTCATTAGGTTAACAACTTTCTGCTTTGCTTTATCCGAAATATAAATTGAGTTATCAGCCTCCCTAAATCCCTCCGAAGGAGGGACTTTTAAAGAATCTGCTATTTCAGGATTTTTTTCAAGTATCATACACTCACTTGTCTGTTTAAAAAATATTAAGCTTTAAAATTCGCTATGCTGAAGCGGATTTAGACGGGGGATTAATGAACTACACTCTCCTCAAACTTAATGGCTTCTTTGCCGTTCTTCACCCTGTAATCGTTGATTGCAGCTTTAATTGCATCTTCGGCTAAAACAGAACAGTGAATTTTTACGGGTGGAAGATTTAATTCTTCTACAAAATCCATATTATCCACGGTTAAGGCTTCGTCAATGCTTTTTCCTTTTAGCCATTCTGTTGCCAAAGAAGAAGAAGCTATGGCAGATCCACAACCAAAGGTTTTAAATTTTGCATCAGTAATCATACCAGTAGATTCATCCACCTGTATTTGCAAACGCATAACGTCTCCGCATTCAGGTGCACCAACTAAACCGGTACCTACACTTTTATCGCTTTTATCAAGCGTACCTACATTCTTAGGATTTTGGTAATGATCGATTACTTTTTCTGAGTATGCCATTTTGTTAAGTTTTTTAGTTAATTAGTTAATATGTTGAAAAGCTTATAAAATTGACAGGACTTTCCACCTGATTAACCTGTCAACTTTCCACTATTTTAGTGGTGTGCCCACTCTATTGAATTCAAATCAATTCCTTCTTTATACATTTCCCACAACGGGCTCATATCTCTTAGTTTTAATACAGTTTCGCTGATAGCTTTTATCGTGTAATCAATTTGATCTTCTGTTGTAAACCTGCCCAAACCAAAACGTAGCGAACTATGTGCCAAATCATCTCCTAAACCCAATGCCTTTAAAACATATGAGGGTTCCAACGAAGCAGATGTACAGGCAGAACCTGAACTCAACGCAATATTTTTATTAAAGCCCATCAGCAAACCTTCACCTTCTACATGCTTAAAAGAAATATTGGTAACATGTGGTAAACGGTGCTCTTTGCTTCCGTTGATGTAAGCCTCCTCTAATTTCATTAGTTCAGTTTCCAGCTTGTCTCTTAGTATGCTGATGCGTTTGGTATCAATCTCCATTTCGTTCATGCAAATTTCACATGCTTTACCAAAACCAACGATGCCAGGTACGTTTAATGTTCCGCTGCGCATTCCTCTCTCGTGGCCGCCGCCATCCATTTGGGCTGTTACTTTTACCCTTGGATTTTTGCGACGAACATACAATGCACCAACGCCTTTTGGTCCGTACATTTTATGAGCCGTGAAGGCCATCAAATCAATGCCATCTTTAATTACATTCACCGGAATTTTACCAACTGCCTGCACCGCATCAGTAAAAAATAAAACGCCATTCTTTTTTGCAATTGCACCTATTTCTTTTACAGGCTGAATCACACCAATTTCATTATTGGCGTACATTATTGCAATTAAAATAGTAGTTGGTTTAATAGCAGCTTCCAGTTCTTTCAAATCGATTAAGCCATCAGCTTTAACTTCTAAATAAGTTACTTCGCCACCTGTTTTTTCAATGTGTTTACAGGTGTCTAAAACAGCTTTATGTTCCGTTGTAGCAGTAATAATGTGATTGCCTTTGCTGGCATACATTTCATACACACCTTTAATACCCAAATTATCTCCTTCCGTAGCTCCACTCGTAAAAATAATTTCTTTGGGATCAGCCCCTATCAGTTTTGCAACCTGCTCACGGGCATAATCTACAGCTTCTTCTGCCTTCCAGCCAAAAGGATGGTTGCGGCTTGCGGCGTTACCAAAATCTTCTAAAAAATAGGGTGTCATTGCTTCCAGCACCCTTGGGTCCATTGGTGTGGTTGCATTATTATCTAAATAAATAGGAAGTTTCAACATAATATTTTTGTTTAAATCTATAAACACGAAAATACTACAAAAGGTTCTATTTTAGCTTGATGAAAGCCTTCTGAAACGTCAAATTACCTATTTCGTAAACATTGGGCAGCTAAACTAAATTTTATGTTAAAAATAGAGCATATCGGCATCGCCGTCAAGGAGCTTTCAATTTCCATTCCCTTATTTGAAAAGCTTTTAAACAGCAGTTGTTATAAAACTGAAACTGTAGAGAGTGAACATGTTAATACCGCATTTTTTAAAAAAGGAGAAACAAAAATTGAATTGCTGGAAAGCAGCGCTGCTGAAGGGGTTATTGCAAAATACATTGGTAGAAAAGGCGAAGGCATACATCATATTGCCTTCGACGTTGCTGATATTTATGCTGAAATGGAACGCCTCAAAAAGGAAGGTTTTGTGTTGTTGAATGAACATCCAAAGGATGGCGCCGATAATAAATT
>JBBQEA010000171.1:0-11327 GCA_038320245.1 Chitinophagales bacterium
CATGCCCAACAAAAAAGTGTTCTCGAAAAGAACGCTAACTTGTTATGTGCTAAATTGTAATCGGCTGTAACTTCCATGCTAATACTTGGCTGATAAGTAATAATCACTGAATGAAAATTCGTTAATTTGATAGCATTGGTGGGGGTACCGACCAAGGGAGTAGTGACGTAGATCAGCATTAAATAATATGCCGTTGCAAATTCCAAAAAGTATAATTATATATTTTGTTCTTACGAAGCTATTCTTTGCAAAGTTTTTTGAGTTATCTACCTTTTGGCCGCCGGGCGTTTATTGAAACGGTTACATCAGCCGTTGAATAGTCCATACGCCCGCAACTACAGCAATCGCTAATGATAAAGGAAACACGATCCTTTTTCTGTACCAAACTTTATTTCCTAACGGAATAACCAGTAAAGCAAAAACCAGGACTATGATTGACATCTGCCCTAATTCTACTCCAAGGTTAAAAGACAATATAGAAGTTGCAAACTTATTCCTGGGCAAACCAATCTCATTCAATGCACTGGCAAACCCTAAACCATGTATTAACCCAAACATAAAAACCAGGATAATCCGCCAGGGCTTTAATTTGGTGAAAAGCATATTTTCAACTGCTACGAAAACGATTGATAAAGCTATAATGGGCTCCACTATTGAACTTGGGGCTACAATGATGTTTTTCATACTTAATGCCAGCGTAATGGAGTGAGCTACTGTAAAGGCGGTGGCTTGCCATGCTATCACTTTAATTTTATTACTTAAAAGACAAAGACCCACAACAAACAGTATATGATCGAATCCCTGGGGTAAGATGTGCGTATAGCCCAACTTTAGATAATACCAGATAACGCTTCCGGTAGGGGCCTGTTCCAAATCGTAGTTTATGGTATGCCCAAACGACGCCAAAGAAATTAAAAGTAAACAACCAATTATAGCTGCATGTGGTAAAAAAGCCGGCTGATGATGTTTAAACATTTTCCTAATTTAAAATTTACTTTACATCTGTATACTTTTTTGAAAATCGTTATGGTATCTTGAGGAAAGAGCAAAGTAAAACAAATATCTGTCCCAATTGCTGAAATGCTTCCTCCATCCTATTGTCCTAACTTTTACCCGCTACATTGTACATGTTGCTCTACTGCTATTAAATAAAAAAGTTGGAATGGATACCCCATTCGTCTTTAAAAATAATATACTTTAAAATAACTCCCGGAAATAATATGGTCCGTGGTTTGTGTTAAAAATTATACAATTTCCCCAGGAAATTGTAGCCCCCTTAAAAAGCCCTTCATTATGCGATGCTTTGCCTGAGTACCCAATCAATAAGTATTCGAACGTAGCATTAGTTTAGTCTCTGTGAAAATTATAACCTGTCGCAATCCCAAATGAGGAATTTTTTGCCTGTTCTGTTGAGCATCCATTAACTATTTTCCCAATTCAAAAAAATTAAACATGAAAAAAAGATTTACTGCCATTCTTAAATGGAAACGGTCAATTGCCTTCTGTGCAATGGGTATCTTTTCTGTTATCTTAATGTCTTCGAGCCACAGAGAGGCTCCCCTGATTGCCTATGATCCCCAGGCAGACAACACTGATGTATACGCTTTTAGAAGCCCTACAGATCCATCAAAAGTGGTTGTGATTTGTAACTACATTCCAGGGCAGCTAGCCGAGGACGGACCTGTATACCACAACTTCGGTGAAAACATCCGCTATGAAGTGCACATTAAAAACAATGCCACTACTATGGGAGATGACATCACCTATCGTTTTACATTTAAGAAAGTCGACGAAGATCCTACTACCTTTTTTCACATCAGGTTGGGAAAGGAAAACCAAAAGGAGACGTACATGCTTGAGAAATTTGCTAATGGAAGCTGGAGTACGGTGATTACAGATGGTGTGGTACCTCCACCAAACATTGGCCCACGTTCAATACAATCCAAAGTAGGTTTAGGAGCTTCCAGCTACGAGTCGCTTATGGAAAAAGCAATCACCCACGCCAGCTCAGGCGAAAAAGTTTTTGCCGGCCCTGTTGATGATCCGTTCTTTGCCGATCTTGGTGGTATAATGGATCTTGGTGATGCCCCACGCACTGATGGCACCCGTGCAGAGGATCATTTAAAATGCAAAAACGTTTCTACTCTTGCATTAGAAATTCCAATAGAGTCTTTACAAAAAGATCATAGGCGGGTGCAATTATGTACCACCATTCTGGATCCTGACTTTGTTATTGGTGTTTGGGCGAGCGCAAGCCGCAAAAAGGTGAGAGTGCTGAATGAAAACGGAGACGGTAAAGACGGCTTTTCAGGGGATTGGGTCCAGGTTTCAAGGTTGGGCATGCCTTTAACAAACGAAGCCATTGATCCATTTGCTGTTAAAGATTTGTATAACACCCTAAGTCCTTATCAACCTGCAGCTGAGCAGATCAAACTATTCGGCAATTATTTTTACAATCCCGAACTGGCCCTATACATGGACGACGCTCAATTTGGTACAGCCGTACCGGCGTTAAAACCACTGCGTATTCAGAAAAACTCGTTAGGCATGTTTGGTTTCGGTAATACACAAAATGGTTTGTACGGCTTAACTGTGGAGCAATCACAGGGTACTGCTTTTGCCGGTCCATATAGAGATCTCTTATTGCCAGGCCCGGGTAAACCAAGATCAGTTGATATCTGGCCTATATTCAACACCGGTGTTCCTAACATGCGCCCTTTTCAATTGGCAACAGGCAAAATGGGCGATCCATTAGCTGCAGGTAAACCTTTCATCAACAATTTTTTACCGGTGGTTGGTGATATGTTGCGCCTTAATATGGCGGTACCCCCTACGCCCAGGGATAGTAAAGATTTTAGTTCATTGGGTCTTGTTCAGGCTGCCGTTTTAGGATTAACAGACCCCCGGTTCAATACAACCAAAGATCTGCAGAAGATTCCTAATATGGATGGTTTTCCGAATGGCCGACGTTTGGAAGATGATGTGATCCGCATCGAATTACAAACCGTTGGTGGTGTTGTTTTAGCAGCTATTGGTTTGCCGTATGATGATTATGTTGCCGGCGGAACTCTTGCTACTCCCCAACTTGTTGGTGTATTACAATACCATACCGGAATTGACAAAAATGATACTACACTAAAAGCTGAATTTCCATTCGTACAAACACCCTGGAGCGGCAAACACAATTGCGACTGCGATTATGAAACGCAAACAACCGGCAGAAACTACGTGAACACCACCTCAGTAGTTGGTTCTTTAGGCTTTAGCAATCCGGAAATTATAGCCCGTACTTCCCCTAACCCAATGGTAAATACAAATACCATTAATTATAAATTAGATGCCAGCTCAAAAGTGCAAATAGCATTATATAACTCTTTAGGACAGCCATTGAAAGTATTAGCCGACCTAACGCAAAGTGCGGGAGTACATACGCTCAACTGGAATGGAAGTGATATGCTTAAAGGCACCTACTACATTCAATTTTTTAAAAACGGTTCACTGAAACAAACACTAAACGTTGTAAAAGAATAATCTTTAATCAGAGGCTTGCTGTAACAACAGTAAGCCTCTTTTATATTTTTTAGAACCAAGCATTGATTATGAACAAAAACATCACTTATCTCCTTCTTATAATTCTATTTTTAGGGGGTGTCGGCTTTATTATTTACAAGGGAGGCAGAAATAAAGACCAGGTTGCCTTTTACCAGTTGCAGGATAGAAAAGGGCCCCTTGCTTTTGCCCCTGAATGGGCAAGCACTCAAGTCAACGTGCAAAAATTATACAGGTCAATGGAAAATGATCCATCCGACAAAAAATCCCCTTTAAACCTAGCTACCATTTTTATACAGGAAGCAAGGATAACCGGAAATTATTCTTATTATGATATGGCGGCAATGCGCCAGGTTGATAAAGTACTTGCGTTAGATGCCAATAATTTCCAGGCACTAACTTATAAATCCCTGATTTATTTAAGCCAACATCATTTTGCCGAGGGCCTCGACATTGCTAACCAGGCCAGGCAGCTTAATCCTTATAATTCGTTTATTTACGGCATTTTAGTAGATGCGAATGTAGAGATGGGCAATTATGCAGATGCGGTTAGCAATGCAGAGAAAATGATTTCGATTAAACCAGATCTGAGGTCTTATTCCCGCATCTCTTATTTACGGGAGATTCATGGGGATTATCCGGGCGCCATTGCAGTGATGAAAATGGCAGTTCAGGCAGGTGTAAATGGTGACGATGGAACAGAATGGACGAGGGTACAGTTGGGGCATCTGTTTGAAAATACAGGGGCTCTTGATACGGCTGAGTTTGAATACCAACAAGCCTTGGAATTTAGAAAAGGCTTTGCTCCTGCTCTTGCTGGTTTAGGTCATATTGCTTTTGCCAGGAAAGATTATAACAAAGCCATGGAATATTATCAGCAGGCTGATACCCTTGTTATGGATTACACCAACAAAGAGAATTTAGCTGAACTATACCGCCTTACGGGGCAGGTAAAAAGATCCGATTCCTTATCGGCTTTGGTAATCACCAACATGAGCAAGGACGCCAGCACAGCCGACAATGGCGAAAACAATATTGGTCATTATGTAGACAGGGAATTGGCTTACGCTTATTTGGCGGTAGGTAAAAATGAGCAGGGGCTGGAGCATGCTTTAGCAGAATACAATCGAAGACCAAACAATATAGATGTAAACCAAACTTTGGCCTGGGCTTATTATAAGAATGCTGACTTTGGCAAAGCCTCCAAGTATATGGATGTAGCGTTAAGAACCAATTGTAAGAATCCAACTCTTTTATGTTATGCAGGCCTGATTTATTCAAAAGCGGGTGACAAAAAAAAGGGGAAGCTGCTATTATCACAAGCCTTACTAAAGGATCCGGCAATTGATATAGCACTGAAAACAGAAAGTATAACTGCTTTAAAGAACCTTTGATATATCAACATGAGTAAATACAATTGAAGTACAACAAGTCGCTCATTGGTGGCAGGGGCTTGCTGAGCTTAAGATTTTACAAGAAATAACCGTTTGCAATGAACTTTGAGAATTAAGATTTCTTTAGCCAAATATATGGATTCAAAAAAAAGGAAAACTTACCACTTTATTATTTACGTGTCATTGACTTAGATTTGACATTTGTCTGCCCACATCCTTGAACCTGATTATTATAAAATTTATATCCAGTAAAATGAATTGAATTTTTAATTAGTAATTGTCATTCGTACTTATCACAAAACCTTGTACATAGTTCATCAACTGGCTGGTAAATTGATTTCGATCTCAGGTCTGCAAAATTCATAAGTTAATTGCGTTTTTATCGAAGCTACCAGGTCTGACTGCAATTGAGCAAGTGCGGAACGTCGGAAAAAAGTTTTTTTGCTTTATCCAGCAACATCCTGCATGAAAAAATACAAACGTTTTGTTTAATCTGCTTCCGAGCCCGGTGTTTCACCGACCACGTCCCCTGTTAGCATACTTCACTACAATTTGCCACTGGTTTTTGAAGCGTAATGTAAAGGCTATGTTGGTGACACCACCACGGGAGTAGTTATGATCGAAAAATGTTCATTGAATTTACACAACAATAATTTTTGATTTAACGATGCAGGATAAGAAGCCCCTATTGGGTGCAGGCAGTTCTTGAAATCATTAAACGCTGGCATTGGTGCAGGATGCGGGGCTTAAGTGTTCGAAACCTTTGAAAAAGTAGCTTAATCCCGAAGGGATGTTATTATTGTAGCGTAAATAATCAATTTTAATGAAACCCTGAAGGGGTGAAATAGGTTGAAAATGTCATCCCTTCGGGATTTTGATTCAATTATTCTTGTGGCTTTCTATAAAAATACCAGCCTTTCAGGCTTTTAACAACATCAAGACTATCATTTTTTAATGTTTCTAACACTGATGGATGAGGGGTGTGGCAAATGTGTTGGCGTACCTGGGCCTTGGTGAAGTTTGTTGTTTGCCAATATTGTTGCCCGCTGCCTGTTAGCTCTTTTTACTGTTGGGAACAAGTATGGCCAACGCACAATGCCTTTGCTACCCGGTTTGCGCCAAATAAAGGGTATTCAATTGATGGGATACATTGCGCCAAAGCGGGAACCTTTGCTGCGAAGATTTTTTGTATTAACCAGCATTTTTATATACCTGGCAACCTGTTGTTTTTAAACCTGCAGCAACAGCTACATTTGTTTTGATAGCGTCTTTTATATTGAAACTTTTTGTTTTACAAAATGGGCAGGCATTTACAAACCCTTCAGCATCTATGTATAAAGAACGGTTACCACCTGAAAAACACCCTAACCTTCGCTGGTGGTAGCCATGGTAAATTATTACAGGGTAATTGTTGTATGCCCGATCGAAGTTGAGTGTGTAATAAAATTTATCTAATACACTAAAATGAGTTTCATTCAACAATACTTCTTTGCCTTCGTAGTGGCCAACCGCTTTGGGTTCCAGCAATTGTACAAAAGATACTTTTAATTTTTTTGCCAATGCTGCATATTGCACCAGGTTATCCCAGGTGGTAAAAGCACGGGTTACGCAAACACTCAACGCGATTACCAGGTTTTGCTCCCGGGCATTGTTGATGGCATTCATTACATCCGTGTATGAATTATTAAAACCCCTGAAAGCATTGTGCATTTCAGCATCAAAATGATCGAGACTGATAACAACACCTGTAAGCCCTGCCTGTTTTAAAGATGCCGCATTTGCAGCGGTAAAATTAAAGCCAGATGTGAGTACATAAAATTCCGATTGCTTGTCGCCGGTAGCTATCACCTGCACAAGATCTTTTATCCTAACCATCGGCTCCCCCCCGCTTAAATGAAATTGCGCAATGCCATCCTGCTGAAATTTTGACACCACGGCTTGCAATTCTGTTAAACTAAAGCTTTCACTTTTATTGAGGTTATTCCATTCAAAGCAATGCTCACATTGTAACGGGCATTTTTTTGTAATAGCAAAAAAGATAAAAGTGAGGATATTCGTTTTCTTTTTAACAGGCAAAATCCGGTTAAATTCTGCTACAATATAATTGTCAAAAGCTTTTGAAGGGTAACCGGGCGCATAGAGTGAATGATAGTATTTGTCATTTACTTTTATAAGTTTGGTTTGTACACCCCCTAACACTGACTTTTTAAAAAGGTATAGTTGTTTTAATACTTTTACCGCCTTTGTAACCGAACCATAATTTTTTATTGCCAGCTTTAGTAAGTGTAACCCCGCTTTAATATCAACCCATTTTTGTTCCCGGGCATTTAGTATTTTCATGTCATACTCATGCAGGCTATTTTTATTATTCACTTCGTTGGCAACTGACGTTACTACCGCATACGCTGCTCCATTAGAGAGCGTCATTTTACCATGTACTTTCATTTCACTCAGCATACTATTATTTTTTAGCTGTTGCAATATTGTTCCATGCTTCAAGGTACTTTTGGCGGCTAAATGCAGCCATTGCTCCCGGCTGGGTAAAGCTTTTTAAGAAAGCAACATCTGGTTTACCCACGTAATTTCTGATGCGTTTGTAATAGCCGCTTGAATGTAAAAAAGTAGTTTGAACCATTCCTTCTTTTGCGGCAACGCTTTTATACTTAAGGATCGTTGAATCGCCTATATCGGGTTGTTGCAAATATTGATGATCGGCATTTATTATCTCCGCCAACACATTTTTGCCCTTTTCATTAATTGCTTCATAGGGTTTAATTGTCTGAACGGTAAAATCAGCATCCGCCGAATAGTCTATTGCCGCGTAATCAAGTTCCCAAAAAAGGTAACCGCCGGATATTTTAAACTCAGCCAGTTCATTGGCTGGTATTTCAAAGGGAATTACTATATCACGGTTCAGCAAAGGACCAATGGTTTTTACCTGTTCAATTTCTTTCCACCCATTGGCGGTTTTTACAGCAATAGTTAAAGGGATATGTTGTTCGTTCACCCATTTTTCCAATTCACTTGCCGGTTTCTTTTCCTGCTCTTTATCCCACTGGTTATAGTAGCTGCCAAACCCTTTAGAAAACTCTCCATATAAATAATTTAACCAGTTAGATGTTTTTGCACTTAATATCAATTTACCCCTTGTACTTTTTAAGTCGTTTTTAAATGTTACAAATAAATCTTCGGAAGGCCTTGCTCCATTATCATCTTTAAAAATGCAACTGGTATTATCCTGGTAAGCAATTTGTTGGCGCACATCAATTTTACCGTTAAGCATTGCAGAAACAGGTGACTGAAGCGAAGCAATGCTATGCAACTTTCCTGTGGGGTCTATAAGCATTTTTACATCTTTACTGTGTTCTGCCACTATTAAATCTGCAAAGTCGGTATGCTGTATTTCCTTTAATTCGTTACTAATTTTTATACGGTAGTCGCCATTAAAAGGTTGCATTTGTAAAGGCAGGTAATCATCTCTTTGCATAGCAGGGTACACGGCGGCACTGTAAATTTCTCCCTGCAGTTGATATGCACCTCCGTCAAAACTGCTTATATATGGGCATGAACTGATAGTGCCTGTTGGTGGGGCAGGGGTAGATGGGGCTAAGGCTGCTGAAATAAGCAGCACTGCAAGCGCAACGCCCATAACTGTACCAATGGTACCCCATACATAACTGGAGGTGGTTTTTTGTGTATTAAATTCAATCACTTCTATTTTTTGTAAATCAGCAAGTGCAATAGTGTATGAAGTTGAATAGTTCATATCGGTAGTATCGCTTGTAAACAGATGCACTTCTCTTAAAACTACATCCTGACCTTTCCTCTTTTTAAAAATGTACCTTGCATGATCATCATTGTCTGCGTAAAGTTGATGTCTTGGCGATATTTTACCAATAGTTGCAGTTAAGGTCATTTTTGTTTCATCAAGCACAAGATCATCTAAAGCATAGCTATTGTAACCCTGCCTTAAAATAAAATATTTGTTTTCGGTACTTAGTTTTTTTAAAGCGGTATGCTTACTTTCAACGGTGAGTGTATTTATTACAACAGGCTTATAAAAGCGGTGACATCCCAAAAACAAGTTAATGCAGGAAATAAGCAGCGTAAATGCTAATACCTTCTTTTGCAATTGGCTTAGGTTCATCGGAATTTTATTAGGTGTGAAAAAATAAAAGTCTCATCTAAAGTAACTAATTTTAATACGTTTTGCAATACCTATTTTATTTTATTGTCCATCACTTCAAACAGCAATCATGGGCGTGCGCATTACAAGTATGTTTTCAATTTTTGGGCAAGCTGCGCTGAATGATGTTACATTTAAAAAAAACAGCGTGTTTCATTTGGCCGACCAGGCCATGAAACAAGTGTTGAATGAAAAAATAAAGTACAGCCATTTGCTGGCTGTTACTTCCTGCCCTGATGCCATTGCGCCCTCGCTGGGGCAATGCATTAACCAGCATTACAATAACCAACTTGGCGACTTGCATACCATTGATATAGTACAAGGTTGCGCCGGTGGCGTATCAGCACTCATACTGGCATCACAACTTTGTGAATGGAATAAAAGCAACGTACTTTTAATAGCCTCTGACGCTGCTAAAAAAGCTACTTCGCCCAGTAGTGAAGTGTATGAGGTATTTAAAAATGGCGTGTTTGCATGTTGCGTTTCTTATGTAGATGGACCGCAACAATTAATACATCATCAAAGCAGGCAGTTTAAAGATTTGCATACTGTTGTTACCATTGCCCTTGGACACGATGCGGATGAAATTATAGCAATCAATATTGAATCCATTGTAACAGATTCCAGGAAATATCTTGGCTTGCGGCTGAACAATTTTTTAGCTATTAAACTGATGAAAGAAGCGGAAGGTTTTTATCTCAGCTTTATTGAAAAGACAGGCCATCCCGATATATTAATCCTTCACCAGGTGAATGAACATATCATCAATCATCTTCAGCAGGTATTTGCAAAGTATCCCGTACGGTTTATAAATATGGCTCAACAAACAGGTAATTGTGGGTGTGCTACTACAGGTATTGTGCTGCATCATTTGAAAAATGAAATACAAAATAAAAAAGTAATGATTTGTAGTTTTGGTACCGGGGGCGTAATCACTGTAGGCCTTTGGCAATTTTAAGGGTATGAATTTTATAGAAAAATATTTTTGGATCTTTAGCACCTTCCTGGTTCCATTTTTATACCTGGTAGTTGCAACTGCATTCTATTTTGTGTTGTACGTTTGGAAAAAGAACCAATTTAATAAAAGTAAAACCCAGGCAGCCCATGTTGAGATATCGCAAATCAACAGAGAATTAATGTATGGCCTCAGCTCGCTTATAATTTTTGCCCTAATGGGTTTTACGGTGTTTTTGTTATATCATTTTGGTTATAGCCGGGTATATATGCATGCCTGGAAGTATGGTATTGTGTACTATTTTCTTTCTGTTGGGTTAATGATTTTTTTTCACGACATGTATTTTTACTTTACACACAGGCTGCTGCATCAGCCCGGCTGGTATCAGCGGGTACACAGCGTTCATCATCTTTCATCCAATCCATCTCCCTTTACTGCGCTGTCTTTTCACCCTGTAGAGGCCATTATCCAGGCAGCGGTACTTCCTGTAATGCTTGTGATTATTCCTGCCCACCCTTTTGCGATATTTCTTTTTTTAATGTACATGGTTTATAAAAATGTACGTGGCCACGCAGGCTACGAATTTACTGATGCCGCACTGCGGCAAAATAAATTAAACCGGCTACACAGTTATGCTATCCATCACAATCAGCATCATTTGTATGGAAAAGTTAACTACGGACTTTATTTTACAATCTGGGACAGGTTAATGAAAACATTCAGAAAAGAAGACTGATTGCAATTGCCATTTTAACAAGTAAATGTGCGGCGCAAACGGCAAGATAAAAACGTTGGCAATTATATCTTTGAATCGTTTAAATTTTGTTGCATCTGATGAATTTTAATTCACTTATACTACTTTTTATGAAAAGCACGATTATGCTCTTGCTATGTATTTAAATAAATTACACAATACAGGCCTAAAACCCATCCGGCGCAGGTGTTCTGGCCTGCCTGCTTGTTACTGATCTTCCATTTTTTTATACCCTGTTATATGATATAGGGCGCTTTACCGGCATCGGATAAAGAAGTTAATCCCCGCACATGCAACGCAATAGTTGAAAGCATCGGGTAGGCTTAACAAACCGACAATTTTAAATATATCCGGAATTTGGTATTTGGAAATTGCCTATCTTGTTCATTCTACAATTGCCTTTGATTGCTTAACTAAAACACATCACTTACATTTAAACTTGTCTGATTATGAAAACTTTCCTGCTGAGGTATTGCACCTGTGCAATGC
>JBBQEA010000172.1:0-11312 GCA_038320245.1 Chitinophagales bacterium
GTAAAGGAACCAAAGCAGGCTTTACAAATTGCGTTACTATGCCGTACGGCTGGTATGAGTATTACACAAAATGATATGGTTGCTTCCTCCGATGTTCGGTTAAGTATCGGTATCGGACTGGTAAACACTTCTGTAAAAACATTAGGCAATGCAAAAAGCGAAGCCTTTATTTTATCCGGACGGGCATTTGATGAGATAGTGCATACAGATACAAGGCTTGTGATTTCAACTGCCAATTCTTTGGCAAATACCGGCCTTCAGGTGATAGCAGATTATATCAATGCCATCTTTAAAGTAATGACCAGTAAACAGGCAGCCGTTATTTTTGAATTATTAAAAGGCGAATCGCAGCAGCAGGTAGCTGTAAAAATGAAAAAATCAAAGAGCACCATCAACCAGCGGGTTAGTGCCGGGCGATGGCCCGAAATTGAAAAACTGTTACAGCAATACGAAAATATCATCAACCAAATTGCATGATCATCGAATCAATCTGGCTAACCAAACTTATACTGGCACACCTCATTACAGATTTTATGCTCCAGCCCACTTCATGGGTAGAAGATCGTACACAAAAACATTTTTACTCGGGTAAATTATATCTGCATGGATTTATTACGGGCCTTGTTGCATGTTTACTAATTGGCTGGCAGTATTGGCTGGTTGCATTAATTATCTGGCTAACACACACTTTAATTGACGGATGGAAATCGTATCAAAAAGCCACAGCCAGGTATTTTCTTATAGATCAGTCTTTACATCTAATGGTTATTGTAATCTGCTGGTATTTTTCCTTTCTCAAATGGATAGATGTACAACTAGCCTGGCAGCAGTTGAATACCCAAATTGTAATCTGGAAAACCATAACTGCTGTATTGTTTTTAACAACACCCGCAGGTATTTTAATTGGTCAATTTACCAAACAGTGGCGGGATCAGATTGTAAATGCAGCAAGCCTCGCCAATGCAGGAAAATGGATTGGAATAATTGAACGGATAATTATTTTCATCTTTGTTTTATTTGGCCAGTATTCCGCAATTGGTTTGTTGGTTGCAGCAAAAGGTATTATCCGCTTTAATGAAAAAGACCGACCGGAAATTAAAACTGAATACCTTGTAATAGGGACGTTGATGAGTATTGGGCTTGCTATTATAACCGGGCTGCTCATAAAGTGGTAATAGGGATAAAAAAATTATGTACGATAAGAAAAATATTGAACGATTAAACCTGCAGAAATATATTTTGATATGAAATATCTTTTTATTGTACCGTTCTTTTTTATAGGGCTCATTTCTTTGTTTGCTCAGCAAATTTCTCCTGCTGTACTTAATGTTAAGTGGAATGCAAAATGGATAGCAGCCGGCGGTGATAACGAACGGGGATATGCTGTGTATAATTTCAGAAAGGTTATAACAATTGCAGAAAAGCAGGAGACGTTTATTATTCATGTATCTGCAGACAACCGATATAAGCTATTTGTAAACGGCATGTTGGTTTCATTAGGACCGGCACGGGGTGATCTTTTTCATTGGAATTTTGAAACAGTAGATATAGCAGGCTATTTAATAAACGGACAAAATGTTGTGTCAGCAACCGTTTGGAATTATGGTACATTTAAACCGGCTGCACAAATAAGTCATCGCACCGCTTTTATCCTACAAGGTGACAGTGATAAAGAGCAAACAATCAATTCTAACAACAGTTGGAAGGTAGAGCAAGACAGCTCCTATAGCCCACTGGTGCCTGATTTAATATACTCCTATTATGTGGCTGGACCCGGTGATAAAATTAATTATAACCTAAAGGAAAGCGGCTGGCAAACGATTCATTTTGAAGAGCGTAATTGGAAGCAGGCAGTTGAATTAAGCAATGGTTTACCCAAAGGAGTATTTGACTGGAGTGAAGATTGGATGCTTGTACCACGATCAATTCCTGCAATGGAGTTAACCATGCAGCGAATGCAGGTTATCCGCAAAGCAAATAATATTCTAATGCCACAAAATTTCCTCGATGGAAATCACTCATTTGTTGTGCCGGCAAATACTAAAGCAATGCTATTAATAGACAGGGGCATGCTTACCAATGCCTATCCTGTATTAAAATTTACAAAAGGAAAAAATACCCTTGTTTCAATAAGTTATGCTGAAGCATTGTATGTTGATGAAGGAAACAAAAGCCCGTGGAAAGAACAGAATAAAAAAGGCAACCGGAATGAGGTGGAGGGGAAACGATTTGTAGGCGTAATGGATCAGTGTATTGCTGATGGTAACCCTCAACTATTTACTTCACTTGTATGGCGAACGTTCAGGTACATACAACTTGAAATTTCAACAGCCGGGGAGGCAATTAATGTAGATGATTTTTACAGCATTTTTACAGGTTATCCATTTCAATACAAAGCAACTTTTAATGCAGATAATGAGCCCTTGTATCATACTATATTGGAAACGGGCTGGCGTACTGCAAGGTTATGTGCCATGGAAACGTACATGGATTGCCCTTATTATGAACAGCTGCAATACATTGGCGATACCCGAATACAGGCACTGATTTCATTATTTAATAGTGGCGATGACAGGCTTGTAAAAAATGCAATTACCCAGCTTGATAATTCGAGAATGCCAGAGGGTATTACACTAAGCCGCTATCCCAGTGCCAATGCACAGCAAATACCTCCATTTTCTTTGTGGTGGATTGGTATGTTACATGATTACTGGATGTATGGTAATGATGTTGCTTTTGTAAAAAAGTACCTGATGGGGGAACGACAGATACTTAACTTTTTTTCAAAATACCAGGGTAAAGATGGAAGTCTTTATAATACGCCTTATTGGTGTTTTACCGATTGGGCAGAAGGAAAAGGGTGGACTAAGGGTATTGCGCCAACCGGCCATGATGGCTCAGCTGCAGCAATGGACCTGCAGCTGTTAATGGCTTACAGGCTTGCTGCTGAACTGGAGAAAAAATTGGGTTCCGCAGCGTTGGCAGCTGATTATAGTAAGCAAATTCAGCAGCTAACAAAAACCATCAAACAAAAATATTGGGACAAAGAGAAAAATATTTTTGCTGATACAAAAGAAAGAGATTTTTTTTCTCAGCATACCAATGCAATGGCTATCCTGGCAGAAGTTGTTCAAGGAAACGAAGCCACTAATCTTGCAAAAAAAATGATTACAGATACCTCACTTACGCAGGCTACCATCTACTTTCAATATTATGTAAACCAGGCATTAAATAAAGCTGGGTTGGGGGATGAATACCTCGACAGGTTGCAGGTTTGGAAAGATAACCTCATCAATGGTTTAACTACATGGGCTGAGACAAGTAACATGGATGTAGCCCGTTCGGATTGCCATGCCTGGGGTTCAAGTCCTAACATTGAATTCTTTAGAATTGTGTTGGGTATTGATGCCGCTTCAGCAGGATTTAAGACAGTTGTAATAACACCACATTTGGGCAATTTAAAAACTATTGCAGGCTCTATTCCTCATCCCAAAGGAACTATTCAGGTGGCTTATAAAATTGTTAAGGAGAATAAAATGCAAGCTGAAATTATTCTACCTCCATCCATTACCGGAACCTTTGTATGGAGAAATAAATCGTATTTGCTAAAGTCAGGTAAAAATAAATTGTTCATCTAAATGTAGCATGCTCAAATATTTAATCAATTTGCGATCGATAAAACCGCACTAATCGTCTTCCACCATTTTTACGAAAGCGCTTCTCTTGGGTGCTGGCATTACGCTTTCTTCTCCTTTAACTGCTTTCCAAATTACCTGGCTAAAGAGTAAATCGGGTGCGCTGTCTTCTTTGCTAAAATCGAAGCTGGCACTAAGATCTGCACTGGAATTTTGTTTGGTATTTTTTTCATTTAAATCAACATTGGCTGGTACAGATTTAAATGGAGTAGCATTGGGTTTTTTGGAAAAACAACGCCATAAAGATTCAGCGGCAGCATCATATTGCGTCATTGGTGGCATGCCTAAAATTAATTCAATGGTACGCAGTAAAGAGGAGGTTGAATACATAGTATGATCAACAAAATGCCGCTTTACCAAACCGCCTGCAATGTATGCTGTGGAGCGGTGTGCATCTACATGGTCTGGGCCATTTTGTGCATCATCTTCTACCGCAATAATCAAACATTTATTCCATATGGAACTCTTGGAAAGATGTTCAACAAATAATCCCACTGCAAGGTCATTGTCTGCCACATGAGCAAATGGCGTTGGTCTACCCAAACTTTGCCCTTCAGTATGATCGTTGATAAACCTGAGTGAATTAAATTGAGGTACCTGTCCGATTATCAACAACGAATCAAACTCTCTTTTCCATTGATTAAAACGGGTTGTATCTCTCACCCTTTGATCCCAGCTCGTATAGTACGGGCAAAAGTGATTTTTCAAAATGGGAATATTAGCCTTATAATTATCAGCAAATTCGCCGTAGGTTCTGTAGCTAACGCCAGCTCTTTTACAATTGTCCCAGATAAATCCATTTTTATTATTGGCTATTTCCCGGTTCCCCTCTGCATCATACTCGCCGCCCCTGCCACCGTAACTGGTAACCCATGTTTTTTCCAGGTAATCGTTGGAGTTGGCGCCCAGTGTCCAGTTATGTCCATCTGCACTCACTTCACCATCAACATAAAAATTATCCAACAAGACAAATTCTTTTACCAGCTTGTGTTGGTTGGGTGTAATTTTTTCACCAAATAAAACAAGGCTGGTATCTCCGTTGCCTTCTTTAACATCGCCTAATACCTGATCGTAGGTGCGGTTTTCTTTAACGATGTAAAAAACATATTTGATAGGAGAAGGATCACCAACTTTCATTGGTATGGGGTTACCCTTTTCACCCCTGGCATGTAACTCTTTATCTTTAGTGTAGGGTGTATTTTGATACACCATTTTTGAATAAGTTGCCAAAGTAATCTTAGATGGCTCATCAATAATACTCATGGTGCCTTTCATTAAGCCGCCAATATATTCTACTTTTTTCGGCGCAGCTACATCGCTTTTTTGATAAGTAACCTGCTGCTTTTTTCTAACTGGGTTTGGCCCGTTTGGATTGGCAAAAGAGGAAAAGCCTTTTCCATTACTGACAAATATTTTTTTACCAATCACTTTTACATTTGTAGGGTACCAGCCAACAGGGATAAAGCCTTTAGATTTACTTTCTCCAACGGCTGATACATCGAATACAGCAAGGCAGTTATTATCTGCATTGGCTATGTATAAAGTTTGTTGATTTTCGGATAGCGCCAGGCCGTTACTTGCAGAACCCTGTGGGGCATTGGGATACAAGGCAGCATTCAATACTTCCAATACTTTTCTTTGGTTAATGTCTATAACAGAAACACTGTTGTCATTGGCATTGGCTACAAATAAATATTTTCCGTTTTTTGATAAAAGCATCTCATTTGGATCATCACCTACTTTGATAGAATCAGTTACTTTTTTTGCTGAAATATCATATACCAATACTTTATCTCCGCCCCAAAGCGAAATGTATAATTCTTCTTTATTTGCTGATAACAAACAGGCATAAGCTTCTGCACCCAATGCTATTTGTTGCGATATTTTTTTTGATGCCATATCGATTGTGTACAATGAATTATTTTCTTTTGTTACAACATACATGGTTTTTGTTTGATCATTTATTTCTATGCCTGCCGGCGAAATTTTAGTTGGCCATTTGGTGCCGAGTTTTATAGAGTCTTTTAATTTAAGCTTACTGTTTACAATGGCATATTGCAAAACCCAGTTGTTGTTTCCGCCACTTACATACAACGACTTTTCATCAACACTAAATTTTAACCCATACCAGGAGGCGGCAATTACAATATTGTCCAATATTTTTTCTGTTGCAGGATTAATTAGTTGTATGGTTTGCGTACTCTGTCCGTTGTTGGTTACTGCCATTAATTTTTTGGATTTAGAAACTGCAATGTTAAGCGGAAGATCTCCCAATGGCAGAGACCGGCCGGCAGGGGAGAGGCTCCACCCATTTGGCAACGTTAGTTTTTTATGTAAATTCTTTTGTGCAAATAGAAATTGCGGTAGTACTATCAGTAACCCAACAATCATTTTTATAAGCTTACCCATACACCAGTTGTTAAATTTATTTTTTGAATTCTTTTCTTATTTCATGTTCGTTATCCATGGCCGTCCCTTGCAAAATTTTACGCCAATCACAATGTTGCGATATTATTATTTCATTGCTTTATCGAATTCCAAAATTCTTAGAGCCATGCTGTTTTACTTTGTTGGGTATAAAGTTAGGCTTATCAGTAAAGAAATCCTGTAATAATGAAGCGGTAACATCCTGTTTTTTTACTTTAAGAACGCCCGGTATATTATAAATTGTTATTAATATAGTACCGAAGTTAGCAGGGTTTCGCCTTACATTGCTACGCTTTATCTAGGGGCGGGAATATTTAAAAAACTTCGCTGTACATCCACAGCATCAACACTACCCTTCGTAACATCTTCTTTAATAATAACCAGTTTTAGAAAACTAAAAATTGAATTATTTTTTTTCGACTCGTTTAATAAAAATCTCTTTAAATTGTATCTCCAATAATTGCCTCTTTGCTTGCGATTCAACATAATTATATTTTGTAAACACTTAAATGGTTATAATCATGAAATCTTTATTTTCACTGGTGCTTTCTCTACTATTATGCAACGGAGTGATGGCCCAAAAAGCCGTCAGCCTTTTTAATGGAAAAAATCTGGATGGCTGGACAATTAACGGGACCGAAAAATGGTATGTTGAAAACGGAGAATTGATTTGTGAAAGTGGCCCCGATAAGCAATATGGCTATCTTTCTACCAATGAAAAATATAAAAATTTTGAACTAAAACTTCAGTTTAAGCAGGAGGCCAATGGTAATAGCGGCGTGTTTATCCGCTCTTCTATTGAGGGTACCAAAATTAGTGGCTGGCAGGTAGAGGTAGCGCCTTCCGGTATGCACACAGGCGGCATTTACGAGTCTTATGGACGTGGCTGGCTGATACAACCAAAACCCGAAGATGAACAATGGCTGAAAATGGGCGAATGGAATACCATGAAAATTTTGGTAAAGGGTGACGAGGTAACAAGTACATTAAACGGTCACCAAATGGTAACCCTTAAAGATGAAAAGATTGGCAAGGGAGAAGGATTTATTGCTTTGCAAATACATGATGGTGGCGGCATTAAAGTAAGATGGAAAAAAATCCGCATTAAAGTACTTGACTAATCCTGCTATTATTTTAAATATATTAATAACCTATAATAATCAAAATTACATGAACCAACTTCCCGGACCATCCCGTAGAAATTTTATTAAAAAGCTGGCTGCTACTTCTGCCATCGTTGCTGTGGGCAGCAATGTATTTGCTGCTGAAGAAAAAGCAAACTTTCATACATCATTAAAAAGAACGCCTGCCAGTGTAAACGACAAAATTAATTTTGCTTTAATTGGTGCAGGTGGTATGGGTACCCAGGATACACTTACCGCATTAAAAGTGCCGGGTACCAAACTGGTAGCAGTTTGCGACTTATACGACGGCCGTTTAAAAGATGCAAAAGATAAGTGGGGTGCAGATATTTTTACCACCCGCAGCTACAAAGAAATATTAAATCGTAAAGATGTAGATGCTGTAATTATTGGTACACCCGATCATTGGCATCAGCAAATTTCTATTGATGCCATGCGGGCGGGCAAACATGTGTATTGCGAAAAGCCAATGGTACATTCTATTACAGAAGGTCCGGCGGTAATAAAGGCTCAAAAAGAAACCGGCAAAATTTTCCAGGTGGGCAGTCAGGGGGTTTCTTCATTGGGCAATGAAAAAGCAAAGCAATTATTAGCCGATGGAGCAATTGGCGAATTGAATTATGCTGAAGGTTTCTGGGCCCGTCATTCACCAACGGGTGCATGGCAATACCCGATTCCTGCAGATGCATCTGCACAAAACGTTGATTGGGAAACTTACATAAGCAATACAACCAAACGACCTTTTGATGCCACCCGTTTTTTCCGTTGGAGAAACTATACAGATTACGGAACCGGTATGGCTGGCGATCTTTTTGTACATCTTTTTTCAAGTCTGCATTTTATAACTAACTCTTTAGGACCTGAAAAAATTTATGCGGCTGGTGGTTTGCGTTACTGGAAAGATGGACGTGAAGTACCCGACGTATTGCTGGGCACTTTCGATTATCCGCAGAGCAAGGCGCATGCACCTTTTAATTTATCGCTTCGCTGCAATTTTGTGGATGGCACCAGTGGTACCACTTATTTAAAATTGGTAGGCAGCGAAGGATCGATGGATGTTACCTGGGATTCGGTTACCTTAAAAAGAAATAAAACCACCGAATCCGACGATCCATTTTATATTGAACAGATGCGGAAAGCCGGCACACCGGTCTCTGAACGCAAGAGAATTTTGCCTCCGGAGGAATATACGTTTGCTGCCGAAAAAGACTACAAGGGCGGGCCTTACGACCATTTTGTAAACTTCTTCAATGCAATTAAAAATGGCGGAAAAATTACAGAAGATGCAGTGTTTGGTTACAGGGCCTGTGCGCCTGCATTGTTGTGCAACGATAGTTATAACCAGGATACTGCTATCCGCTGGAATCCTGAGGCAATGCAATTGATCAAAAAATAAAATCCTGATAAATGAAAAATAAAAGTATAAAAATACTTGCCTTGTTATTTTTGTTGATGGGCTCTTTTGCGCTCAATTGTATTTGTCAAAATTCATCGGGCAATGCCAAATGGATTGCGCTATTTGATGGAAAAACTTTAAAAGGCTGGCATGGTTTTAATAAAAAAGGACCGATACAAAACTGGGCCATTGAAGATGGAGCGATGGTTTGCCTGGGTGCTGCTGCCGATGCCCACGGCGGTGATATTGTAACCGATAAATCCTTCGATAATTTTGAACTGAAATGGGAATGGAAAATTTCTAAAGAAGGAAATAGCGGCGTGATGTATCATGTGGTGGAAGCGGACAAATACAATGCGCCTTACCAAACGGGGCCGGAATATCAAATGATAGATGATATTGATTTTCCGGAGAAGCTGGAAGATTGGCAAAAAACGGGAGCAGATTATGCTATGAATCTCACCAATGATCAAAAAAAACTAAAACCAGTGGGGGAATGGAATACCAGTAAGATTATTTTCAACAAAGGCCATGTGGAGCATTGGTTAAACGGAGCAAAAGTTGTGGAATTTCAGGCGTGGGATGATGTATGGAATAACAAAAAAGCAACTGGTAAATGGAAAGATTACCCGGATTACGGATCAGCTAAAACCGGGCTGATCGCCTTACAGGATCATGGCCATAAGGCTTATTTTAGAGAGATTTTTATCCGAAAATTATAAATTTTACCCCGGCCTTCTGGTCGGGGTTTTTGTTTATGCCTGTTAGTAAATATTTAGTTTTCTTCTATTAGTATTATCACTTACAAGTTGAAAAAGTTTTTGGGTTTTAAAATATTGAGTTGTATAGCAAAAATTATTTTGAATTATCTATAAGTGAACCTCTAAAAAAAATGGATAACGCATAAAATAGAAATTGCAGGGCGCTTACTAAATCGGGTTGAGACCTTTGTGAAATTTTTAAACGGCAACCATTTAAACATTTACAGGCGGCAAATAAATTGTTTGCAAAAAGATAGTTTAACTGGTATTTTTACAAATGGCGAAAATGTAACAACGCTATGAAAAAAGAAACTAAACCATCGGCTGCTTCAGGTCTGCTGCGCCAAAGCGCTGAAAAGGTATTTAAGGAAAAACAAACCCCAAAAAAAACTGTGCCATCAGCGTCAGATTCATCTTCATCAAGGCGCTTACACGAACTAGAGTTGCAACAAATTGAACTGGAATTACAAAATGTAGCACTTCAATCTCAAATAAAAAGAGCTGAAACCGATGTTGATAAATTCAGCAATTTTTATCAATTTGCCCCAGCCGGATTTTTTACCATCGATAGCAATTGCAGCATTTGTGAACTAAACCTCAGAGCTGCTAGTATGCTTGGTAAGAAACGTCCAAATTTAATAAACCAACAATTTGATCTATTTGTAACGCCGGATACCCGAGCCCACTTCAAACTTTTTTTTAGTAAAGTATTGTCAACATCCACCAGGCAAACCTGCCAGGTAAAGATTGCTATAAATGAACGAGACTCACTTTTTGTTTTTATTGAAGGTATGTATTCCGAAGCGGTTCAAAATTACCTTTTAACGGTTGTTGATATTTCCGAGCCGACACAGATGGAAAATGAAATTAGTAAAGCAAAAGAAAATGTAACAAAAAGCGAAAGAGAATACTTTTCAATAGTAGATAACCTGCTTGTAGGCGTGGTAGTACATGGGCGTAACACAAATATTTTATTTAGCAATGCAGAGGCAACAAATATACTTGGCTTAACTGCTGAGCAAATGTTAGGCAAAGAAGTAATTGATCCTGTTTGGATGTTTGTGCATGAAAACTTGTCTCCTATGAATTTAGAAGACTTCCCGGTAAATATAGTAGTCGCAACTAAAGAGCCATTAACAAATTATGTAGTTGGAATAATTCGTAAGGACAGAGAATATGTAACATGGGCAAATGTGAATGCAATGCCCATTTTTAATGATGATAAATTAGAAAATGTAGTAATTAATTTTGTAGACATTACCCAGCGCATACAAATGGAAGAGGCGGTGCGCAAGAGTGAGACCCACCTCTTTAATATCATCAACAACATCGGGCACCCGCTATTTGTGAAGGATGAAGAAAGCCGGTTACTAATAGTCAATGATGCTTTTTGTAAACTCTTTGACCTAACCAGGGCAGAGGTAATTTCCAAAACACTTGCCGAAGACGTAGCAGTAGACGAGATGGAACATTTTTTAAAAATAGACAAGCAAGTGCTTGAGAGCGGGAAAGAAAATATTACTGAAGAATTCATTACTGTGAGAGGTGGCCCAACGCTGACTATTTCTACAAGAAAGACAAGATATATAGACAATGTGGGAAAAAAGTTTCTGATAGGGTTGATATTTGACATCACCGAAACAAAAAAACAAGTTGAAGAAATTAAACGCTCCCGGGAGGAACTCACGCTTTTAGCTACTCACCTTCAAACAATACGTGAAGAAGAACGAACCCGGATTGCCCGGGAAATTCACGATGAGCTCGGTCAGCAACTAACTTGTTTAAAAATGGATGCGTCCTGGATAACGAAAAAATTAAGTTCCAAAGAAAAAGATATTGCCGAACGACTAAAAAGTATGCTCCTTGTAATTGATGATATGGCAATAAGTAT
>JBBQEA010000173.1:0-11291 GCA_038320245.1 Chitinophagales bacterium
CTCATCCAATTTTACTGCCGTTTTTAATGGGCTTATCAGCTGCAAGTAATACAACTTCTTTATTAGCATTATATATACCTAAAACCAGGCATTCACTAAAAAAATTGGCTATTTGTTTGGGTGGAAAATTAACCACGGCAATAATTTGTTTGCCAATTAAATCGGCTAAACTATACAGATGGGTAATTTGTGCAGATGATTTTTTAATACCCATTTCACCAAAATCAATGGTTAGCTGGAAGGCCGGTTGTTTCGCTTTTTCAAAGATTTGTGCAGTTAAAATGGTACCTACTCTTATGTCGATCTTTTCAAAATCGTTCCATGTTATCATTTCGTTTTTTTTATGTTGGTGAAATAAAGTATTATTGACTAACTAAATTAGTGAAAATGGTGCTTGATATTAAGAAGGTGGTAAATGATGACGTGTCGATGGTAGCTATTCTATTTGATGCTTACCGGGTTTTTTATAAACAGTCGTCTAATTTGCAGGCTGCATTCGATTTTTTAGAACAGCGGGTTGATAAAAATGAATCAACCATTTTTATGGCAACAATACAAGGTGAGGCGGTGGGATTTGTTCAGTTGTATCCTATTTTTTCATCTGTATCTTTGAAACCAGCCTGGTTGCTTAATGATTTGTATGTTGCGGAAAATGCACGCCGGCAGGGTGTTGCAGAAGCATTGCTGCAACAGGCTAAGCAATTTGCCCTTGAAACCAAGGCTGCTTTTGTACTATTGCAAACAAGCGAGGATAATTACAAAGCACAATCAGTTTATGAAAAAAACGGCTGGATAAAATTGAATGATTTTTTCTACGAGTATCCTTTGTAATGGGTACAAAAAAATTGTAGATATCAATCTAAACTCCTAAACATCTAAACTGCTAAACTCCTAAACAGCCAACCACCTAAACGGTTAATAGCAGAATAATATTCTTAAAAGGCAAAAGCAACCAGATGGTATTAAACAAAATTAAATCTCCTCAATAGCTACTACTGCCTCCAAATTCAACTTCCCATACAAATGAGGAAATGCTTCGTTTACAGATGGAGCTATTTCATATTTGAGCGGCATGGTTAATTTTGTGGTATCAATATGCAACAATACCAGATTCGTTTGCTGTTGATAGTACCGCTCCATTACGCCTTGCACCTGTTCTTTTTCGCTTAAATGTATAAAGCCTTCCAACGCAAGGGAAGGAGCTTCGTAATAGCCTTTTGCAAGCGCCTGCTGCCATTGCGCTTTGCTTGTAACATGGTAAATCATTCGTCAAGTAGTTTGGCTAAGGAAAGTAATTCATTCATTTTATACCTGTTCATAACATCATCAAAACACTTGCTTACTTCTTCCAGTAAAAATTGAATGATGCGTTTAGTATTCATTTCCCTAAAGTAGGAGGTAGTAGGGGTTACATTAATTCGTTTAAAATAACTCTCCACATCTTTATGAGAATATATTTGTCCGTTGAGCGGGTCAATATAAAATTTTATTTTTTCTGAGTTATGTGCCTGTGGATTTACGAATGCATGCTGTGTATCTACATAAGCCAATAAAAACTGCCTCGGTATATTTACTGCTTTCACCGGTACATCAAGCAATTCACAAAGTACAAGGTATAAAATACCATTGCTGATGGCATTGCCTTTTTTAGATTCCAATGCTTTATTGATAAAGAAATCTTCCGGTTGGTTGTAGGCAATTTCAATGCCTTTTTGTTTGTAATAATTATAGAGGATGCTGTTAATTACACTCACCTGTTCCAATGGAGTCAGGTAGTTGTTAAGCTCCAGCCAGATATTGCGGCGTAGCTTTTCTATATCCTGTTCAGCCTGGTTTTTATGTATTTCCGGATAATGATACCTGGCAATTAGTAAGGCACCTTCCAGCAAACTACCGTTATTTTCTTTCCAAAATATAAAGTCTGCAGTTAAGTCTTTAAAGTGCAGCTGGTGAATCATCTGTTCAATCCGCTCCTGTATTTCATGGTTAAGTGTATGTTCCCAAAGATGTTCAAGATTGGGTATGATGGCTTTGCCAAATGAGATGAGTTTATCGCTAACGGTATGGTACACCTCTTCATCAGGGTCATCAATTAATTGCAGCAGTGCAGCTATTTCTTTGTTTTCTTTCAATGCAGTTGTTTATAAGCTGTCAATTTCGGTAAATGAATCAAAATCCTGCTAAAAATATTTTCCACATGGCTGCGGTTAATTTTTTGTCGGTGATTGAGCTGTTGAATGGATGTAAAATATTTGGGTTGAAATTGAATTTTTTAAAAACTGTTTGAGTTAGTTGATAGGTTACCCCAACAGCGGTTGAAATACCGATCGCTATCGGTACTATACTTTATTTAACAGAAGCAACGGCTCCTCTAAATTTTTAGACGCAACTAAACTAAGCTTCTGCAGCCACCACCAAAAAATAATTTCTTTTTCCTTTTTGCACCAATAGAAATTTATCGTTCAGCAACTGTTGAGCATTCACAGTATGGTCAATGGAATCTACTTTTATTTTGTTGATGCTAACACCGCCGCCCTGCAGCATTTTACGGGCTTCTCCTTTGCTGGTAAATATATTGGTGTCAGCTAAAAAACTTACCACATCAATTCCGGCATCAATGATCGTTTTTGAAATTTCCACTGTGGGTACACCATCCAGTACCTGCAACAATTGTTTTTCGTTTAACTGTTGCAATATTTCTGCAGTGTCGTTGTTAAATAAAATATCCGATGCTTTTACAGCAAAATCGTAATCTGCCCGGCTATGCACAAAGCAGGTAACTTCTTCGGCTAATTTTTTCTGTAGCAGGCGTTGGTGTTCGTTTCCCTTGTGGGCTGCTATCAACCCAGCAATTTCATGCTCCGGTAAAAAGGTAAATATTTTTATAAATTTTTCTGCATCAGCATCTGCAGCATTTAACCAAAATTGGTAAAACTGATAAGGAGATGTTTTGTTAGCATCAAGCCACACATTTCCCTTTTCCGATTTGCCAAATTTGCCTCCATCTGCCTTTGTAATTAGCGGGCAGGTAAAGGCAAAACCTTCACCTCCTGATTTTTTTCTTATCAGTTCTGTACCTGTAACAATATTGCCCCACTGATCGCTGCCACCCATTTGCAGTTTACAGTTTTTGTTTTTGTGCAGCCAGTAAAAATCATATCCCTGTACCAGTTGGTAAGTAAATTCTGTAAAGCTCATGCCATTATCGCTATCCAGTCTTTTCTTTACACTGTCTTTGCTCATCATGTAATTAACAGTAATGTATTTACCCACATCCCTTATAAAATGAAGAAAGCTAAAGTCTTTAAACCAATCGTAATTATTGGCCATTTCGGCTGCATTGGGCTTTGATGCGTCAAAATCCAAAAATTTTTCCAATTGTTTTTTTACACAGGTAAGGTTGTGTTGCAAAATATCTTCACTTAATAAATTTCTTTCTTCGCTCTTACCACTTGGGTCACCTACCATACCTGTAGCGCCACCTACTAATGCAATGGGTTTGTGGCCGCAGCGTTGCAAGTGAATCAATAATATAATAGGTACTAAATTGCCGATATGTAAACTGTCTGCTGTAGGGTCAAAGCCAATATAGCCCGTGGTTATTTCTTTGTTTAGCTGTTCCTCTGTGCCAGGCATTATATCCTGTATCATTCCTCTCCACTGCAATTCTGCAATTAAATTTGTCATGTAAATGAGCTTTGTATTATTTGTAGCGCTGTATAATTTTTGCAAATGTGCTTACAAAAATTGATAAAATGATTGAATGAGCTATTTTAAGCCATCGGATAGTTTAAAAAAGCCATCATTTTATCATTTGAGTTTTGTCCGTTTTTGTTTTATCGATTTTTGCTATATAGTTAACTTTATTAAACAAGCAGCAATATTAAAATTTTATAGGTCTATAGTAAACTTGCCTTGCTATTAAAGAGGTAACCCCATATTAAGCTATTACAGTTAAATTGCATCGTCTTCAAATCAATTATTCGCCTTTATCAAGGCACAATTTAGTTTTGGAAATTGCGTTTTAACCGTTTAGGATATTCTATAAAAAATCAAATACCAAAAGGAAAATATTTTTATGACCCCAAAAGTAGCTGCTGTTGTAATGTCCGTGCTGTTGATTCCATTGGTATCCTCTGCTCAATTTAGAAAATATTCCAACGAATTTTTAAATATAGGTGCTGGTGCCAGAGGCCTTGCAATGGGGAGTGCACAGGTTGCATCCGTTAATGATGCAACTGCCGGTTACTGGAACCCTGCCGGGCTTGCCGCCATAAAAGATCATCCTTCAATAAGCATTATGCATGCTGAGTATTTTGCAGGTATCGGTAAATTCGACTTTGCCTCAGTGGCAGTGCCGGTGCAGGATAACAAACGTACGCTTGGTTTATCTGTATTAAGATTTGCAGTTGACGACATACCTAACACCTTGTACCTGGTAGCACCGGATGGCAGTATTAACTTTGATAATATTCAAACTTTTTCCTCTGCAGATTATGCTATGTTACTATCTTTTGCCCAAAGCATAAAAGAGGAAGAAGATTATAGGTTAAGTTTTGGAGTTAATGCAAAAATTATTCATCGCAAAGTGGGCAGCTTTGCCAGTGCATGGGGTTTTGGTATAGACGCTGGTATACAAATGCAGGGCCCCAACTGGCGTTTAGGATTGGTTGCAAGAGATATTACTACAACTTTTAACGCCTGGTCTTTTAAGTTTACAGAAAGAGAAAAAGAGGTATTGTACCTTACTAAAAATGAAATACCTGTAAAATCTTCGGAGCTTACAGCGCCCCGCCTTGTATTGGGTGGTGGTTATAATTTTGACATCAGCAATTCTGTTAAGCTATTGGCCGAGGCCAACCTTAACCTCACATTTGATGGCCAGCGAAATACGGTTATCAGTAATAAAACCATCAGTGTGGACCCAAGTGTAGGGCTGGAAGCAGCCATTAGTAATGTGTTTTATGTACGGGCTGGTGTTACCAATTTTCAAAAAGCCCTTGCCGATGGAGATACTTTAAACAGAAAAAAAGTATGGATTTATCAGCCAAGTTTGGGTGCCGGCGTTAAAATAAAAAATGTAACAATAGATTACGCTTATTCCAACCTGGCCAACCAGTCCAATCCATTGTACACACATGTATTTTCATTGCGTTTCAATTTGGTAAAAAGGGACTAAAACGATCATTGCAAATTTCAATTTATTCTATAATGAGAAAAGTATTTTTGGTACTGTTTATTTTAACTGCTGTAGCTTCCAACGCACAAATAAATAACAGCTGGATAGACTACAATAAATCCTATTACAAGTTTAAAGTAGGTAAATCCGGGTTGTGCCGGATTAACCAGGCTGCTTTATCTGCGCTTGGTATGGGCAGTACACCCGCTGAGTATTTTCAATTGTGGCGCAATGGAGTGGAAGTAAGAATTTTTACATCAACACCCACAGGCCCGCTGGGCAGCTCAGACTATATTGAGTTTTGGGGAAAAATGAATGACGGTATACCTGATAAAAGTTTGTACAGACAGGCAGGTTTTCAATTATCTGATAGTTTTAGTATTCACTCCGATACAGCAGCTTATTTTCTTACCATCAATCAATCCGCAAGTAATTTGCGGTATGTTAATGTGATAAATAATGTAGCAGGCAATACGCTTACTCCTGATCCATATTTTTTTCGCAACGTAACAATGGCTTACAAAAATCAGTATAACAGAGGTTATGCTGTATTAGTAGGAGAGTATGTATACTCATCATCCTACGATATGGGCGAGGGCTGGACGAGTTACGATGCCTATCCCTGTTGTGATCTTTTTAAAGAATTTACCGGCTTAAATGTTTACACGGCAGGACCTGCAAACAGCGTTTCCCTTTATATTTCAGCTTTCGGCAACGCTTTAAATACAAGAAATTTAAGGGTGAAATTTTTTAATACTATTGCTGCATCTACCCCAATGAATTTTTTTGATACAGTCAAAAAAACATTTAGTAATCTGCCCCTGAGTTTGCTTCAGAACCCGGATTACCTGCAGGTGGCAATGAATGGTACATCGGCAAATCCAAACGACAGAATTGTAGTAGCTGAATTGGGAATTACCTATCCTGCTAAATTTAAATTTAATAACCAAAGCAATTTTTATTTTGATCTGCAGGCCTCGGCAACTGGCAATTATATTGAAATAGAAGATTTTAATAATGCCGGCGTAGCCCCGGTACTTTATTCCCTCAGTGATGGTGCCCGGTACGCAGGTGATATTTCGGTTGCAGGAAAAGTAAGGTTTGCTTTGCCTCCATCTACCGGTAGCAAAAAGTATTTATTGGTTAGCGAGGATGCTGGTAATATTGCTGCAATCAATTCACTTGAAACAAAAAACTTCGTCAATTACAATTTGCCGGCCAACCAGGGTAATTACCTCATTATTTCGAACCCGATATTATATAATGACGGTACTGGTAACAACTATGTTGATCAATACAAACAATACCGGGCTTCTGCCGCTGGTGGAGCTTATAAGCCGGTAGTTGTATCTATTGATGAAATAACCGATCAGTTTGCATTTGGTATAAAAAAACATCCGTCGGCGATAAGAGATTTTATCAGGTTTGCCTACCAGCAATATGATCCTAAACCGCAGTATGTTTTTTTAATTGGCAGGGGGGTTACCTCTATCGAATACAAACAAAATGAGGCCAATCCGCTGGCAGATAAATTAGATCTTGTGCCTACTTATGGCTGGCCTGCATCGGATGTGTTGCTGGCTTGTGAGCAGGATAAAAATGTTCCCCTTATTCCAATTGGCAGGCTGTCTGCCATTAACGGAACTGAAATTAAAAATTACCTAAACAAAGTAATTGAATACGAACAGGTACAGGCCAACACTACACAAACCATTAGTGCAAAGGAATGGATGAAGAGGGTTGTACACATAATTGGTGGATCTGATAGTATAGAAAATGCACAATTCAGGGCTTATATGGATGGCTATAAAGCCACGATGGAAAAACCAAATGTGGGTGCAAGAGTGGAGACGTTTGAGAAAACTTCAGCCTCGGCTGTTGAACAGGCTAATGGTGAAAGAATTCAGCAATTGATTAACGAAGGAGTGAGTGAGATAGCCTATTTTGGCCATTCATCTGCCAATACCCTGGCATTTAATCTTTCCGATCCGCAATTGTTCAATAATCAGGGTAAGTATCCTTTCTTTTGTGTAAGTGGTTGTAGTGCAGGCAATTTTTTTACATTCGATCCGCTCAGGTTTTCGGGCAGTATGTCTATTTCCGAAAAATATGTACTAGCAGATAAAAGAGGCAGTATTGCATTTTTGGCAAGTACACACCTGGGTATTCCTCCGTTTTTAAATTTCTACAATACGCAGTTGTACAATAATTTTTCCAGAGATATGTACGGCAATACTATTGGCAACCAAATAAGAAGGGTGTTGCTAAATCTTGGCAGTAACCCTCAATCATTGGATTTTTATACCCGTATTCACCTGGAGGAATTAAACCTGCATGGCGATCCTGCTATAAAAATGAATTCATTTAGTTTGCCCGACTATGTGATTGAAGAGCCACAGGTTAAAATTAACCCATCTATATTAACCGTTGCCGATAACAGCTTTACGCTGAGTGTAAAAATCAATAATATCGGTAAGGCAATCGACGATTCTATCAGGGTGGTTATTAACAGAAAATTACCCAATGATTCTGTTCAGGTAATTTTTAATCAACTAATGCCTGCCACGGCAAATGCAGATTCTCTGAAATTTACGGTTCTCATCAACCCAATTACCGATAAAGGAAAAAATGTACTCAGCATTACATTGGATGAAGGCAACAGGGTAAACGAATTGAGCGAAAACAACAATTTCATCAGCAGGGAATTTTATATTTTTGAAGATGAGATAAGGCCTTCTTTTCCGTATAATTACTCAATAGTAAATCAGCAGAATATTACGTTCACAGCTTCAACTTCTAATCCGTTATCGGAGCAAAGACAATATCTGATGGAGATAGATACCACTGAACTGTTTAATTCAGGTTTTAAGAAGCAATACAGCAATACTGGATCTGGTGGCATAATACAATTTACCCCAACTAATATTTCCTTTACGGATAGTATTGTTTATTACTGGAGAACTTCAATGGTGCCTTTAACCAATACTCCCCCCATCTGGAATATCTTTTCTTTTATATACCTGCCCAATGGAGGTACAGGGTTTAACCAATCTCATTTTTTTCAACATAAAAACAGCACTTACAGTAGTAATATTCAGTTAGATGACGACAGGGTTTTCCGTTTCAAAAGTCAGAACAGAACCTTGCAGATTAAAACAGGTTTATATCCTGCAACCTCATACGACAGAATTAGTGTAATACTCGATTTTGACCAGTTTGAACAATATGGTTGCAAATATGGCTCCCTACAATTTTTAGTGTACGATACCATTGGCATTCAGCCATGGAATAACTATAACACTGCCGGCAAAGGACGATTTGGTAGCTGGCCAATATGTGTAAGGCCTGTTAGAAAAATATTTGAATTTCCCTACAACGATCCTGCATATAGAAAAAAAGCAATGGATTTTCTTGACAGCATACCTGATGGTTATTATGTATCAATAACCAACCTGGGTATGGAAAGTAATACTTCATTTATCGATAGCTGGAAAGCTGATACTGCGGTGTTGGGTGCTGGTAAATCATTGTATCATAAACTTAAGTCAATAGGTTTTACTACAATTGACAGCTTTACCAGAAACCTGCCGTTTATTTACTTCTACAGCAAAAACAACAATCGATACACGCCACAACAAATAATGGGCACTACAGCAAGTGATCAATTAGCTGGCAACTTTATAGTAAGTGCAAAATACCGAACAGGTAATATCACGTCACCAACATTTGGCCCCGCCCGCAGCTGGTCATCTTTACATTGGCGTGGAAGTTCCAATGATCCGGTGCAAAAGGATTCTGTATCGATAGAAGTGTATGGTGTAAAACAAAATGGGGTGGCCGATTTATTAAAAACAATCAGGCCGGCAACTGACACTTCACTTGCTTTTGTAAGTGCAGCTACTTATCCGTTTATTAAGTTAAGAATGCAGAATACGGATAATGATTATGCCACGCCCAATCAACTAAATTATTGGAGAATTAATGCTTCTTATATACCGGAAGGTGCTGTAGCCCCCAACATACTTTTCCGTTTTAGGGATTCAGTGGAGCAGGGAGATAAAATTGATTTTGCACTGGCATTTAAAAATATCAGCTCAGTTGCATTTGATAGTTTACGAATAAAATTCATCATTACCGATCGCAACAATGTGCCGCATACTATTATACTGCCAAAAGGTAAAGCCCTTGTAGCAGGGGATACGCTGGTAGTAAACTATAGCATAGATACCCGTAACTATCCTGGTTTAAATACATTGAATGTAATCGTTAATCCTGATAACGATCAACCGGAACAATACAGTTACAATAACTTTATTTTCAAAGATTTTTTTGTGCTGGAAGATAAAACCAATCCTTTGCTGGATGTTACATTTGACGGCGTGCATATTTTAAACAGGGATATAGTTGCCGCAAGGCCGCATGTATTGGTTAAGCTGAAAGATGAAAGCCGGTTTTTAGCACTCAGTGATACTTCTTTATTAAAGGTAAATATCCGTTACCCGGATGGTAATCTTCGCAGGGTTTATTTTGGCGATACCATGCGCTTTACGCCATCCACCATAGGCAACGGCGACAATACTGCATCCATCGATTACACACCCTACTTTACGGAAGATGGGGAATACGAATTAATTGTTTCGGGTAATGATGTAATGGGCAACAAGGCTGGTAATGTTGAGTATAAGGTAAGCTTCAATGTTATTAATACCCCCATGATCAGCAACATGCTCAATTACCCTAATCCTTTTACTACCTCAACAGCATTCGTGTTTACCATTACAGGTAGTGAAGTACCGCAAAATATCCGAATTGAAATTTTAACTATGACCGGTAAAGTGGTAAGAGAAATTACCAAAGCCGAGTTGGGCGATCTGCACATTGGAAGAAACATCACAGAATTTAAATGGGATGGCACCGATATGTATGGACAAAAACTGGGCAATGGCGTGTATCTCTACAGAGTACTTACCAACCTCAATGGAAAATCGCTGGATAAATACAAAGCCGATGGCGACAAAACAGATAAATACTTTAAAGCAGGCTACGGTAAAATGTACCTGATGCGATAAAAAATAACCGCCAGATTAGTTGAAAAGGGTTGCTTTAAAAGCGGCCCTTTTTTTATGCTACAAAAAGAATCCGATATTGCATTGCTGGTTTTACACAATATTCTTTTAGTATTGTGCATCTTTAAAATGGTATATGCAATTAATAAAATACTGGTTAAAATATTATTTCTCTAAATGGCTTATCAGGAATAAGGTATCGGCATCTGTTCAGTTGTCATTAACACAATTGGCACTACAATACAAAGCTGCCCTTGCCGATGGAAAGCAGATAGATTTAACTGATACAGGCTTTAGTATTTTCAGTAGCCTTGAAGAGGATGGCTTGCTGTTTTATATCATCAGTTGCCTTGGTATTAAAAACGGAAGTTTTGTAGATATTGGCTCCAACGATTGTATTAACAGTAACTGTGCAAACCTTGCTTTCAACATGGGATGGAGCGGCTTATTTATTGATGGAGATGTACGCAATATCAGGATTGGTAAAAAGTTATATTTGGCCCACAGACTTACACGGCCTTATCGAAATAATTTTGTTACAGCAATGGTTACGCCTGCCAACGTAAACCGAATGCTGGAGCAACAAGGTTTTACCGGAGAAATAGATTTTCTCTCCATCGATATTGATGGAGATGATTACTGGATCTGGCAGGCAATTGAAACTATTTCACCTAAAATAGTAATGATAGAAAATCATGTTGAGTTTGGATTGAACGATGTGGTTGTACCCATTGATGCACCCAAAAAATTGCGGCAGCAGTATAGTGATTATCATGGAGCATCTCCTGTAGCTATTTGTAAACTGGCCGCCAGCAAACACTATCGCCTCATTGGAGCAAACAGGTTGGGCTTTAACGCCATCTTTTTAAGAAATGATATTGGTGTTGAATTATTCAAAGAAATAGCAGTGGCTGATACGCTGCTTCATCCGGATACCATTGAGAGTTTTGCTGTATTCCAACAAATAAAGCACCTGCCCTTTGTACAGGGTTGATTGAATGCCGTCTCTATCAATCCGGTTAATTGGTAATACCTGGGTTTAAATA
>JBBQEA010000174.1:0-11290 GCA_038320245.1 Chitinophagales bacterium
ACCGAGTTGGTAGCGTACTTTATCTGCCTGATTTTATACATTTTGACCCCTTAGGTCAGCAAATTAGCATTTTTAGAAACTTAAATAACACATTATCAACTATTTATACTTTAAATAAAATAGGGGCGGACAAGTCGGGAAAAAATTGTTTTTACAAGGTTGCATATTTCCTTGAGTATGATTTTTTCAATGAAATTAATTTATACTATTCCTGCAATCAACACTTCATCTCAAAACCTTCAGCTGTTGGTGAAAAACACTATCAGCGGAGTTCTCCATCGTTGACATATTTTAAATAAACATACCAACAGCAGTACGAAAAAATAGTGATCCGCTGGTTTAAGTCTTGTAAAAAAGGCAGTTTTTTATGGAGCGAATTTTTGTACTTTTGTTTAGCATTGCTTGGTGAACTGAACAATACGAAGGCGTGAATACTTCTTTTGAAAAAAAAATTTAACCACAGGGAAAATATTGAACAATTCTATGTGGGTGCAAAAAAATACTTTTATTTCTTTATTGAAAATACCATTTTAAAGACAAAGGCTAAAAAATTACCGGCCTGTTAAACGCTACATTATGCCCGAAATATATCACATCAAAATAAAAAAAGAATATGCCGCCGCCTTAATTGACGACCTTATTAAAGTAGATGCCGTTGAAGATATAGAACAGCACCAGGCAGAACTTCCCCAATGGCAAAAAGATGCTTTGGATATAGAACTGAAGGCTATTGCTGACAATCCTAACTATACCATTCCGTGGGATAACGTTAAGAATCGTTTTAAGCATCCTGAATGAGTTATTCCATAACCCTTACACCACCTGCAATTGATGATATACAGGACGGGTTGGAGTTTTACAATAGCCGTGTCACCAACCTCGGTTTTAGGTTTGCAGATGAAATGGATGCTGCTTTGCAGGCTATTGCTGCCATGCCAACTGCTTATGGATTTCGGTACAAACACGTGAGGGGAAAACAGCTGAGAAAATTTCCATACGTCATTTTTTTCATTATCAACGACAGCAGTCATTCAATTGAAGTACTCCGCATTTTTAATGCTTATCAAGACCCTTTCTGGATTGACAAGAAACCATAAAAAAACTGCCAACAACAAAAATATTGCTCCAAGTTGACGACGTTGGCACAAATACCTATAATACCTGTCAGCAAAAGTTTCAGCCTGTACACAAAGTGAGGCAAAAGTTCTTATCTTGAGTAATCTCCAAAAAGTTGTTTGCAAGTTTATGACAACACAACAGCAAGACATCCCCATTAAGACCTTACACTTGTTTCCTATTTTGGACAAGTTGTTAATTGATTTATTAAAATCGCTGACTGCAGACGAATGGAATTTACCAACAATTGCTAAGCTTTGGTCGGTAAAAGATATCGCCTCACATTTGCTCGACGGAAACTTAAGAACATTATCATTTTCCAGAGATAAATATTTCGGTGAAAGTCCTTCTAATATAAATTCATACGCCGACTTAGTTTCGCATTTAAATCAACTAAACAACTCCTGGACAACCGCAACAAAACGACTTAGCCCACAAGTTTCGACGGAGCTTTTGGAAACAACAGGAAAGCAATATGCAGCGCATTTACAAACTTTAGATCTATTTGAAACAGCGGTGTTTTCTGTAGCCTGGGCAGGACAATCCGAATCTGCCAATTGGTTTCATATTGCAAGAGAGTACACAGAAAAATTTATTCATCAACAGCAAATTAGAGATGCAGTTGGTAAGCAAGGTATTTTTACAAAGGAATTATTCTATCCGTTTATACACACTTTAATGTTTGCACTGCCACATACTTATAGAAACATTGCTGCAGACACAGGCACACTTGTAACTTTAAATATTAATACAGATATTGGCGGACAATGGAATGTAGTTAAAACCGAAAATAATTGGGAATTGACAAATTCAATTATTTCAAACCCAAATGTTATCGTTAATATAGAACCTTATGACGCCTGGAAATTATTTTCGAAGGGAATTACAAAAGAGCAAATAATTGATAAAGTTGAAATCATTGGCGACAAAACATTGGGGGAAGTTGCATTGCAAATGGTTTCAGTAATGGCGTAACGAAAAAGCTGCGGTTAAGCGAAGACAGTTGGAGAATTACCCAAAAGCATATCTCCTTGAATTTTGTGCACTGCATATACAAGGTAGGAGCATTATATAAAAACTTATTGCAAAATTGCAACCAAAAAATCCCCTGATATGACACTAGAAAATACAACAATTACAAAAGGATTTATTATTTCCGGATTAATGAACGCCTCAGTTTTAGTTTTTTCAAGATTATTTACAAATCCTGTAATTCCTGAATTTGATCCAGTAGTACTTTCTAATTTTGGATTATTGATGATTGTTATATGGGGTTTAGCATATATCGCTGTCGCAGAAAATTATCATAAAGTAAAATGGCTTGTTGGAGTATTTGCTGTTGAAAAATTCATTTATGGTTGTGTTTGGGCAAATTGGATTCTACATAATAATGTTGCTGATGTTTATGAAAAAGATATAATGGCTGGAATATTTTATTCAATTTATGGAATAAATGATTGGGTATTTTTTGGCTTCTTCCTGTTGGTCTTTTTACGGCTATACAAATTGAAAAATAATGGATAAGCTCCAGATAAAACATATAGTTGGCAGTATCGTTGCGAAGTGAATATATGCTCAACTTTTTGTTCACTAATCGGCCTTAGATACTGCGAGCTAATAAATTCGGGCAAAAGAATAAATGATAAATTTGTATTTATAAACTTATTACATGTAGCCAGTGCGGATGAATATCTTCCCTGTTTCGGCAAGGGTTCAACGTTATCAAACTCAGTTAGAAAAATTATTCTTGAAAATGGTATTCTTGCTTATTGTTTTTTAAGTTTTTTTGGAGTCTTTTTTTGAATAAGCTGACGATGCTAACCAGTATTATTTAAAACTGTTGGTTGTTGTTTACTGATAAATTTTACTTTTTTTCTTATTTTATTGACAATGTTTTTTAAAAAACTAAAATCCGCACTTAAAAGAAATAATAAAAAATAATAGAAAATAAGTGCAATATAATTTCTAGATTTAAAAAGAATTATCATTTTTAAATTATCCAGTTAAAAATTTTATTATGAAGATTTACCTTTTATTTGTAGCGGCTTTTCTAACCCTTCAGCTTTCAGCACAGGTTTCTATTACTACCGATGGGTCTGCACCTAACAGCAGTTCAATGTTAGATGTAAAAAGCACTAATAAAGGTGTGCTAATTCCCCGTATGTCAACTACACAAAAAAATGCCATTGCCAACCCTGCTCCGGGCTTATTGGTTTACGATACCACCGAGCAAACAGTATATATGTATGATGGCAGGCAGTGGTTAGGTTTTGCCCCTTTAACTAATTTACAGCGTCCTGCAAATAATTTTACTTATGGTCCTTACAAATCAGACACAACTTTGGCGGGTTACAGTGTATCTATGTGGGATCAGTTTGCAGCAATTGGAGTGCCTTATCACCGTGTAGGGGCATCCTATACGGGGGCTGTATTTATTTATAAAAATGTTGCCGGTATATGGCAATATCAAACCACATTATTTCCAACCGGCAATAATGATTTTTCTTCTTATGGAACATCGTTATGCCTTAGGGGAAACTACCTGATTGTGGGAGCATCTTCTCATAAAAACATATCAGATGTAGCTGTAGGGGCGGCTTATATTTATCAATTTAACGGCACCCAATGGATAAATATGCAAACCATATTTGGATCAACTGCAAACACAGGTTTTGGCGCAGTTGTAGCTATTAACCAATTTGGTAATTATGCTGCCATTAGCGAACCCGGGGCAACTGTTGGCGCACTTGCAGATGCAGGAAAAGTAAGAATTTACAACAAACCTGCAGCAACCTTTTTGTTGCAGGCATCCCTTCAAGACCCAAGCCCGGTTGCAAGCGAAGGGTTTGGAAGCTCTATGGCGATGAGTCCATCTGGCTTATATGCGTTGGTGGGAGCGCCTAACAAAACAGTTGGCGGCAAGTATGGCTTTGGTTACATAGGCCAGTTTATAAGGAGCGGCTCTGTATGGTCTCAACAAAATACGTACACACCCATTGGTGAAGAGAATTTGCACATTGGGCAAGTTGTTGATATTAGTGATAACTATGCATTGTTTAGCGTTGGCAAAACAAATTCGTACAGTTATCTCAGTCCGCTTAATGGTGGTTGGGGTGGCTATAGCCCGCCGCCACTTACTGAACATATTAATGGATTAAGCCTGGATCCTACAACCGATGAACCCTATATATTTGCTGGTAAAACAGTTTACTCCGGTTTAAACAGCACTGCTACCAAGGTTAAAACATTTTCTGTTGATGCATCAGATTTGGGCCTGCCTCGCCTTTTTTCAGTTTATAATAAAAACTATGTTATTGGCTTTCCCTTTAACATTAATATTGAAAATCCTTACGTAGGAGGGTTTTACTTTGGTACAAGCCCACAGTAAAAAAATAGAAGATATAATACTTTCCCATCGAGCTTTTGTCTTCATGGCTTGCAAATAAAGACGATGTAGTAAACAAAACATTTACCTCAATCCGGTTGGTATTGCCGAATGTGGCGTACAGGATTAACAATTTGAAATTTACTCAATTTAAACTTACATTTTCTCATCAAACCCAACGATGCGCTAACAATATAATTTCATTACAGGCTCCGATAGCTATCGACATGTGCTGACTGAAATTATGTGCGATGGCGCATTGTGAAAGGGTTTGATAAATACCAATCTGTGCCGATCGATTTTGGTACTGGACTAACAGCAGCCTATAACCGGTACAAATTTAAAGCGACCAGAATTCCCAAAAAGAGGAACTATTTTAAAAACAGGACAATAGCGAAACTATATTTCGTTTATTGAAAGAGGCATCATTCACTTTTGCAATTCGAACGAATTTGACAACCTCAATTTTGGAATCGCTTTTACAAATAATTTCGTTAGCTCATACGATTTTTTTTAAATCACAAACCTTTAATCTGCCAGGTAGAAACAATTACAGAAACTGCACTTTGGCTTTCGATATATCAGCAGTTACAGAATTTTAATCTTCTTTTTTATCCTTATACTTCCAACAAACATTCAGGATTCTATTGATAAGCTTAAATACCAAAAAGAAACTTTTGCCGGTAACGGACTAAGCTATCTATGGTTCACAATCTCATTACAGTTGCTATTTATAGTCTGTACATATCTTAGCAACATTAAGGAATAGAAGCTTGCCAGCAGCTAATATTGGTATCATGCCAATATCAGTTCAGGATAAGATTTTACTTTTTAGGTGTTTTGTAACTTTTGCAGCAGTACAACCGTTTAAAGAAAAATTTTAAAATATGCGCATTAAAATAAATACAACCATCTGCATAATTTTCTTATCCTTTTTTGTTAAGCAATTAAGTGCTCAAACAGATAGCATAGATATTTTTATAAAAGAACAAATGCAAAAAAGAAGGATTCCCGGATTACAATTGGCGATTGTAAAAAATGGGGAAATCATAAAGACAGCCAATTACGGATTGGCCAATGTGCAAGATTCAATTCCTGTAGATAGCCGGACTGTTTTTACTATTAATTCTATTACAAAAGCATTTACAGGCATTGCCATAATGCAACTGGTAGAAGCAGGGAAATTAAATCTTTCGTCACCTGTTTCTTCTTATCTTAATAATTTACCAGAAAGCTGGAAAGCTGTTACCATACAGCAATTGTTGTCGCATACTTCTGGTATCCCCGATATTGTTGATGAGGAAGAAGCCGTTTTAATATCAGCTGCTGGCCTGGAAGAATCATGGAAACAGGTTCAGGCGCTTCCAATAGTTTTTAAACCTGGTGAAAAATTTAGTTATAACCAAACAAATTATTTACTGCTTGGGCGAATTATTGATACACTAAGCGGAATGCCCTTTACAGCATTTATTACAAAAGAGCAATTGATAAAGGCGGGTATGCCCAATACCATAAGAGCTGGTTTTGGTGCTACTAAAGCGGTTATTATGCATTCAGCTGCAGGGTACCAATACCGAAAAGGGAAGCTGAACAATATGTTTTTTTCTTTCGATTATCCATTGCAAACTGCGGCTGGCATGAGTTCTACTGCTACAGAAATGGCCAATTGGGTTATCGCTTTGCAAAACAACCAATTGCTGAAAGAAAAAAAGAGTTTGACAGCTCTTTGGACACCGGCTAAATTGAACAATGGAAAAATAGGCGGCTTTACCAGTCTGTTAAATGGGTATGCCGCTGGCTGGCCTATTGTGGCAAGAGCCGACCATCCGGCCGCAGCACCTGTGGGTGGTGGCAGGTCTGCAGTGTTTATTTATCCCAATGACAATCTTTCTATTATTGTACTCACAAATTTATTAGGCGGCTCGCCAGATGCATTTATGGATGAGCTTGCCGGCTTCTATATCCCCGACATGAAAGAATCCAATGGTTTTGGTCTTTCGCCTTCTATTAAATTATTTAGGACTGAATTAGAAAAATCCGGATACAAAAATTCAATTGCTGCATTTGGGAAAATTAAAAAGGGAAATGCCAATTTCGAGTTGCCCGAAAAGGAGGTAAATGATTGGGGATATAAACTTATTAAACAAAAGAGAATAACAGATGCGGTGGAAATATTTAAATTAAATGTTTACTTATTTCCGGCAAGTGCAAATACTTTTGATAGTCTCGGAGAAATTTATGCAGAACTTGGCAATTCAAGTTTGGCAATTGATAACTATCAACAATCGCTTAAATTAAATCCTGAAAATAGCAATGCCCAAAAGCAAATAGAAAGACTGAAAGCGAACAAATAAAATTCTTATACACTTTGCCAACGTATGCAATTTAAGACGTTGCCGAAAGGCGAATGTGCAGCAAATTGATAACTGCTAACAGGACTTTTTTTTAAAACAACCAATAGCAAATTCACGCATTTCCGTTCAGCATTAGTTAAGTTGGGCGAATTCCTATTTCACTTTTTGTTGTTATCTCTGGAAGTAGTTTATTCAAATAGCTACAGTTCCGGGGCTTGAGTGTGTCACGTTAAACATTTGACTTTTAAATTGTTTCGTAATTGCATGAATGATGGCAGTAGGAGAGCTGCAAACGCCCTGCAGCAGCTTGCGCACACCGCCGCAGGTTGCTTAATTAAAAGGCAAGGTATTAAGCGTTGACGTTAAAAGATTTTGTAAAACATTGGGTGAGTTCAATAGAGCTGATTCAATAAATTAAATACGTTCGCAAACACCAGTACATTAAACGCAACCATCATTTAAATGAAAAGTTTAGGCTCCATAATATAAAGCACCTTTAAAAAGGGAATCAGTATGTTTGATTATTCAAAAAACTAAATCCTTAGGATAAATGACAAGTGTTTTAAAAAGAAACAATGTAAATGTTTCAGGCGAGGGGAAAAAAGTGCTGTTATTTGCCCACGGTTTGGGATGCGATCAAAACGCATGGAACCATATTAAAGGTTTATTTACACAAAACTATCAACTTGTTTTAATTGATCTTGTTGGAGCTGGAAAATCTGATTTAGCATGCTATAATCCCCAAAAATATTCGTCATTAGATGGCTATGTAAATGATATCAGTGAGGTATGCGATGAATTGAAATTTAAAAAAATAACATTTATAGGTCATTCCGTAAGCTGTATGATTGGGGCCCTTGCCTCCATAAAAAGACCTGATATTTTTGAAAAACTGGTTTTCATAGGCCCATCACCCTGTTACATAAGTAATGGCAATTATACAGGAGGATTTGATCAGGAAACGATTGACTCCTTATTGGAGGTAATGGAAGAAGATTACATCAGCTGGGCAAAATCGATAGCTCCAACTATAATGAATGCACAAAACGGAAAAGAACTTGGTATAGAATTAACGGATAACTTTTGCTCGATAGATCCTGATATAGCGAAGCAATTTGCAAGGGTTACTTTTTTGTCAGATAATAGAAACGACCTTCCCTTAATTCCAGTTGACAGCCTTACTATTCAATGCTCGGATGATATGATTGCACCATTGCCGGTGGGACAATACATCAATGCAAATACCCCTAATAATACCTTAAAAATATTAAATGCTCATGGCCATTGTCCACACATGAGCCATCCAACTGAAACGTTTTATGCCATTAATGCTTTTTTGAATTAATGCTTTATTTATTGCTTAAAGCAGCACAAAGTGTATATTTAAACAAATTCTAATCACAAATATTATGCAGCCAGATAAAAATCAAGAGCGTAAGCAAGTTAACAGCAAACTAACACCTGAACTCTATGATTTGTATGCAGCACCGGTGTATGGCAGCATCTTAAACATTGTTCATAAAGGCCCAATCGCAAAGAAAATACTTGAAAATGTGTTTGTAATAGCTTACACAGATAATAAAACTTTTCCGTTGCGAAGTCCTTTAATGTCGCTGATAGACATAGCCAGGGAAAAAAGCGCCAAAACAATTAAGGCGCTTACAATTATTAATGAGTGTTGTTTGGGAACAACAGTTAGCATTGAAAAAAATAAATGATTTTTCAATTTTTATAACTTCCCCAAAACCAAAATTTACACTGTCCCGCCGGCGGTTTTCTCCAATAAAATCTTCAAGTAATAAAAGCAGTAACCAGGCAAACCCTGCTTTCAAATTTTTTTTTTTGAGACCGGCTGTTTACCTCTGTTCAACATCGTTGTGTCAGCCGATAGCTATCGGCTCCCTTGTACGGCATACCACTATGGAACTTTTATTACAAGATATATTGTCTGTATCAAAATTCCATAAGTCCCGTCCGCAGTTTTCGCCAATCAAATCTTTTTTAATAAAAACTGCTACCAGCGAAACTCCGCGGTATAATGCAACCTTAATTTTAATACACTAGAACTTTGGGACAATGAAATGCTTTTTTTATAGCACTTATATTCGCCGGGGTTTCACCACAGCATTTTTTTTATTCTTTTAGATACTTGATAAATGCAGCTATTTTTTAACTAACAATAGCAGAGCCGCCATAGAAGCAAAGTTTATCTTTTTGTACAAAATTTATAAATAACCGAATCCGGTATTGGTGCAGTGTATCCATTAAAACCAACAGGCATATTTTTTATCTGTTCTAAGGTTTGATCGCATTTGTCAAATAAATCGTTTCCTAAGTTGTCAATGCATTTCCAGCAATATTTTCTGTCGGCGTCATTAACAGTATTGTTTTTGGTGCATGAAAAAAGTAGAGTTGAGATCAACACTAAAAGAATAAATACTTTCATTGGTAATTGGTTTAATAAATAACCTTAAAACTTCCGTTTCTTATTTGTTTTGTTTGGCCTGCATTGTTAATAATGTCAAAGAAGAAGGTACCAAGTACAATGTGGGCAGTCCTGTCATGTTCAGTAATTTGCACCTTTCCGTTAATGCCCCTGTATTTTATTGCTTGCTCGCCATAGTAAGCAAAATAGTCTCTCGAGCCTGGGTATATTCTTATTGAAGAGAATGTAAACGATCCGTCAGCATTTATCATTTTTAAGCGGTAATAATAACTCTGTAGAGTAAGATTTGCATTATCCTGGAATTCATAATTTGTATCGGAAGAAGTATTTCCTGCCGCATCAACTTTTCCAACATTTACAAAGTTCATTCCGTCCCCGGATCTTTCAATACTAAAATAACCCAGGTTGTTTTCATTGCTCGTTATCCAGGTCAGTTTAGGTTTTAAATTGAAAGATTCAATAGTAAAGCTTAGTAGAATACCACCGGTGGTACTGCCGGGCCTGAACGAATAAGTACCAGTTTGATAGGCAGGTGTAGCAGGTGCTAATTGAAAACCAATTGAAATACTATCCGCCGTTAAAGAATTAAAAAATAAAAGATCGTTGGTGGCGGGGTTTTTTGTAATAAAAACATTGGTGGTGGTATAAGAATTACCATCAACCGTTGCTGTAATATAACTTCTGGTATTATCGATATCTAAAGTTTTTTTACACGCTGGCAAGAATGCCGGGATAAAAAAAAGCCACAATAATTTTGTTTTCATAAAGTAAATTTCAATAAGTATGATTAAAAATAAGTATTTGTTTTTGAATGGCCAAATGGCAATTTACTCTTTCTTCATTTCGCTCCGAATCTACATCACAAATAATGAAACTTCCACGGCGTTTCTCTTTGCTATGCCGTCGATCCGGAGCAGGGGCCGTTTTTCCTGACCTAAAAAAGAGACTTGCATAAAATGCTCCCCTTTCTTTTTTTATTTCCATGAAAGAAATATTTTTACAGTACCATCATGACAGTAGTATTATCACAAGAACAAATAAAAGAGATAGCCGGGGAACTGGATGGCGGAATGAAATGCTTTTATCACATCCCAACCGGTGAAGTAAAAAGCTATCCCGATGAATTAAAAGGCCATGCAGGTTTTGAGGAAGAGTTTTGGGAGGATGTAATGGAGCAAGAGGAATCCTCCCCTGAGGAGTTTGTAGCTTTTGAAGCATTGGAATCATTCGAGTCTTTCAGAATGATGGAAACTTTTATCAACAATATTGAAGAAGCAAATATTCAAACTCAGTTTCAGAATACTATACGACTGAGGAAACCTTTTCAGCAATTCAAATATTTGTTGTATGATTATCCTCTTCTACGAGAACAATGGTTTGAATTTAAAGACAATTACCTGATTGAGCATGTAGAGCAACAATTGAAATCATACAATTCATTGAATAATCCGGAAAAGGATTAGAGTCCACTACTATATTTCTTTTATTGAGCGGTTGTTTTAAAATCAACGTTCCTCTCCTAACGATAAATCAAAGAGATGCCTCGAATTCAAAGTTTGAACTTTCTTATTTACCCTTAAAAATACTTGTACCATTTAATTTGTAACTTTATTTCTTAAATTAAAAGTATGTCAGAATCATTAATTTACAGAATAACAATTAACCCGGAATTGGCACATGGCAAACCAACCATCCGCAACCTGCGTTACACAGTTGAAGGATTGCTTGAATACCTGGCAGGCGGCGACACAATCGAAGAACTGCTGAGTGAGTTTCCTGATCTGGAGAAAGAAGATTTTCAGGCATGTTTGCAGTATGCTGTTTTAAGTATGAAGCATAAATATGCAGAAATAAAAGCCGCATGAAATTTTTATTAGATGCGCAACTGCCGCCTTCACTAAAAGAAGTGTTTATTTGCAACGGCTATTACTGTATTCATACGATTGACCTTGACCTGGGTAACAATACACCTGACAAAGTGATCAATGA
>JBBQEA010000175.1:0-11224 GCA_038320245.1 Chitinophagales bacterium
GCGTTGTATTGGCGGTACCTGCAAGCTGTATACGAACAGCAGTTGTTTTAGAAACAATGCCCGTTGTATAGGCATCAATGTATTGACTGAATGCAGGATCTACTTCAATCCATTTATCAGATTTTTTACAGGAGAAAAAAATGGCTGTTGCTGCAAAGCACAGCAATAGCCTGTAAAAAGTTGTAGAAAACTTTTCAGAACGTTTGGCAGCATAAGCTTCCATATAATTTTTTGTTGAGTTGGTTTGTTCAGTAAAACCAGGGCGGTTTTACTGTTTGTATTTCTTTATATAAATGTTGTATTATTTTTTGATATGGACATCAAGTGGGATAAATAAATTTTTGTTAAAGGGATTGGGGGCTTTGAATGGAAGTAACATTGTTTGGCTTTAGTTCCGGCTGTTCGCTTCAAGTCCTCGTTCCGCTTTGCTGCACTGTGGGCTTTCCGCTTCCATCCGGCAGCTTGCGAACGATATATGACAATTCAATTTTTTGTGTAATTCATAAACAAAATTGAGGATTTTTAACAGGTTAGATCTTCAGAAGTACAGTATTTGATTTCATAACCCTTTGGATTAATTCCCCTTTTCAAGTAAAAATACTAATATCATTTTTTGATGATTGTATTATCAAAAAGGTCAAGCTGCCCAGTTTTTTGATTAATTGTCTGCTTCTGAATAAAAGCGATTTTTATTCCCTTAGTAGTATATTCTATTTTTATGGATTTTATGTCTTGAAGATTAACTGAAGCGTTCAAATCATTTTGATTGTTTCTATCAGAACTTATTACATACGGCAATAAAATAGAATTATCTAAACCGAATGAAATTTTCTTTTTCTTAAAAAATTTGCCACTCCGTTCTTTTTCTTTTTCATTTATTAATAATGAATTTCCAGAAGCATCAATTACATCAATTAAAGAAGATTCTTCCGTATTTAACAACACCACTCCAGACTCAAACCCTCCCTTCTTTTCACTTTTACTATCTGCAATTTTTACTACTTCATCAATTGGGGTGCCAAATATTTTACACGCTGCTCTTAATACTTCGTATAAATCTGCAAGCTCTTCAATAATTTTATCCTCTTTTGTTTCAAAATAAAACTCATAGGCTTCTTCAATAGCCTTTTCTTTTATGAATTGTAATAGGTCATTAGTAGGGATTTTTATGGTACGAGCTTTTTCTCCTTTAGATTCAATATTTATAGGTATTTTATCTCGAACAAGTTTATAAAATTCTTGCTTTTTATATTTTGGTTCGAAAGCATCCAAGCATTTAACCTTGACATTTAGTTTCTTTAATATGTAATATGTATGGGACAAAATACTTCCTTCCAATTCTATAGCTAAAGATTTTCCATTTGCAAAATTTCCAATAGCTTCAATTAGTTTTTTATCCCTAGAAATATCTGGATTTAATTTAAGTTTTAAAGTAACCTTAGAAGATTTCCCTAATGGTAAGTTATCCCGAATTTTATAAAAATCATCCTCATTCTCAATTACAAATCGATTTTCGGAAAAAATAACATCTGTAAATCTTTCACTAGAGTCTGTTATCTCATCTGTGGTATAAAACCAAGGAAGAACTTCAGGATATCCCGTAGATTGATCTACTCCAACAAAATACATTACTGTCACAGCTGAATCTAAATATTCGGCAATTTTTATATTATAAGTAGCAATATCAATAATCTGTTTTTTGGTTAAAGATTCTGCCCAATCATAATCAGTTCCACTTTTTTTAGAAAACCATTTACCCCTTTCGTCTACATCAACATATTCTGTTTTACACCGAATTTGTTTCTTTATTTGAGGTGGCGAGTTCAATAAATTAACTTCAAATGAATCATGTGGATGAAAGTAAAGTCCTTCAACTATGTCCCAAGTAGAATCTATTCGAGCCTTTTGTAAGTGTGGTTTGGAAAAGGCAAGTGCACAAGAATCAGAAATGATAAATCTGTGAATTAAAAAACAAAAATCCGAACTACTCAATCCCTTTTCGATAAATTCTTTTGAATATTTTAATAAAAAACTCACAGCCTGTTCAACATTGAAAAGAGTTTCAGTCCGGGGTAATAATATATTATTATAACCATCAGGATTGTTAACATCCATTCTTATGGTAATTGGATATCGTAAAAGCCATTCGAGATCATTTTGCAATAATACGATAGCTTTTCTAGATAATAATTGCTCTATTATTCTAGGACTTTCTAATATATATATTTGCCCATTGGGCAAACCACAATTCAAGAAAGTTTTTAAACATTCTACTTTACGCCAATTATTTGTAGAATTATTTACATCATTAAAACATTGAAGTGTAGTCTTTTCAATAATTCGTTTCGTCCTTGGCCAAGTATGACCAGATTTCTGCCCTTTACCTATATTAACTTCAGAATCATTTTGAACTAATTTAATGCTACTTCCATCCCAAACCCACTCTATATGTCTGCGGTCTATTTGAGTGCCTGCATATTTCTTTAAAGCCGTTATTAATTGCTTTCGTCTACTACAGGTAAATATTGCTGGATTAAAATCTTCCGATGCTTTTTTTACATTGAATTTTATGCTTTCAGCAAATTTTCCTTTTTCATTTACAAGTTCTAGTAACCATTCATTTTTATTGCGACTTATACGTCGCTCATTAGACAGGTGTCCCAAAAACTTAGGCTTCATATACTGCTGAACAATTACCGCAAACTCGTTATTGGGGTACTTTTGAATTCCCTTTAAATTTTTTTCCCAAATTTCCAATACAGAAGTATATAAATCGCCAGCATGTAAACTTCCAGGACTACTCTCATAAAAGCCACGCTCATCAAAACTTTCAATTTTTGCGCTAGAACGTGCTATGAAAAGAAGCTTATCCTTTTTTTCTAAAACTAAAGTCCCATTCAAAAGTATATTCTGAAGGATTCTAGTAGCAGAGTTTTTGTCCGTTAGCCAAAGCTTAAAAAGATTAGATGTTATAATAAAGTAAGGTGGTACAAATTGAGGATCTAAATTAGCTAATCCGAGTCCTTTTTGGCCTATTGAAGAAGAAGAAGAAAGAATGTCTGAATGAAGTTCAGGAAAATGATTGCTAAATAATATAAAAGTTTCACTGGCACTCATTACTTTCTTTTTGAAAGAGTACTCCCAAATAAGACTTGAGCAATTTCTGTAAGTTTACCAATTGCATTATCCGAGAAATAACCTACCAAAAAACCGATCCCATAACATTTATCTATTGAAAGATTCGCTGGCTTTGTAAGATCAAACATTTGGCAATTAATCAATATGATAATTACGAACGCAAGCCCACCAGATAATAGGGGTGTAAATACTCTCCATAATTGTCTATCATAATTCCAAGTATCTTTTGCGACACTGTGAACTAACCATTTCATTGCAAATAACGTCCCGCCTAGTGTTCCACCGAATAGGGCAAATAAATATTTTTTTAAATTTTGATATTTATTTGGTGTGTTAGTAAGGCATTCATTAGATGCTATTCCGATAATAAGAGGAGCTATTAGGCTAATAAGCAATAGGATTAATAAATATTTTTGTTCCCATCGTATATGTTTAATTGCTTCAATTTCAAATCGAGATTTCCAGCTACCTTTTGGTCGACCATCAGTTAAATCTCCTAAAAAGCCACCTACAACACCTGTTGAATTTTGTTCAGAAGAAGCTTCTTCAATATCCTCATCAGGCATACATAGATAGTTTAGTTAAGTTATTTACTTCTGAGTAGTTTTTAAGCCGTTTATAGGTATTCGTAATATTGTCTAAGAAAAAATGGTTGTTCCAATCAAACATTTTTGGTTTACCAATAACTTCTGAAATTACTCTTCTAAAAAATTGGCTTGGAATTTTATCACTTGTCCCAATGTATGAATTACGATGATTGTCTTGGAAATATAAATATGATTGCCCTGAGTTAGTGTAAAAAGATGTTGAATTAATACTTTCAACTTTCTCCCATTGAATTGTTTGACCTGATAACTCTTTAATTTGTTTTAATACTAAATTTATCGGCACAATGTGAATATGTGCATAGTCTACGCCACATCCAACAGAAGACATTTCCACAATAGGGCCATGTTCAAAAATTATATATTCGCCATATTCATTTTGTATAGCTTTAGAAACATCATAAATTAACATCTCTAATTCTTCTAACAAAAGGGAATTAGTAATTTCCCCATAACTAATATAATGCTTCTTAGGAATTACTAAAAGCCAGCCTTCGACAAGAGACCCAAGAGAGGGAATTACTTTAAAATTCTGTGATTCAAAGAGAATTCTGTTATAAAATTCATCTGTATTAAAGCCTTTATTAACTATCATTTGGGTAATATTTTATACGAAGTTAAATTAAAAAAAATATTTTAAATACAATGAATTAAATCAACAAAGTGACTAAAATGTGAGTAAGATCCCATTTCCAAAGTATTTCTATGAGCGATGAAGGTAGTTAAAGAAATTGCGCAGTACAAAAGAACACGTCGTTCCAAAAAACGCAGCGTCTTTTTACTTCCAGCGATAGCTCCTTTACCAAAATTCAAATTCCAGTCCGTCAATTTCTTTAAAGTGATTGTCATTAGAAGCAATGGTGAAATTGTGTTGTATCGCAAGGGCAGCTATCCAAACATCGTTGGTAGGTATTGGCTTTCCTTTTTTATATAAGGCGGCTATGATATCGCCATAATGTTTTGCAGTTGCTACATCGATATTTATTACAGTAGTAAGGGTTAAAAAATCAGAGAGTAGTTTTAAATGTTTAGGTTTGTTTGATACCCGGTTTACACCAGTATATAACTCCCCAACAGCAATTACAGGTATAAAAAATTCTTTTTGCCTGCGGAGTTTATCTGCAATTTTCTTATTGCCATCGAAAATTTCAATTACAATATTGGTATCAATTAGGTAACTATTTCCAATCATCAGCATTAATTGTTTCGGCAGTTTCTTTTATTACCTTTCTCAATTCAGTTGCATTTTTTTTTGATAGCACGCCAACAAAATCATTAAGGGATAGTTTATTGGATTTGGCTTTCCTGCCATTCTTTAATACAGTCTCCAGCTCAGTCAAAAGATGGTCATTGTTTACTTTCAGCACTTCTTCTATCAACTGTATCTTCCTTGATTCTGCGTACATAATTGTTACTTTTTATTAAAACAAATTTACTTTTATTTTAACTCCCTATCAAAATTAATAGACAAATTATCCCTTTTTTTCTTACCTCACCAGCATCACAGTACCCTTATAACTAAACTCCTGCCCGTCTTTACAAATTACTTCCAGCACATAAACATAGGCAGCTGTTTCACCAGCCGGCATACCTTTGGTAGTACCATCCCAACCTTGAGCTGCATCGTTGACTGGTACATTTTGTTTTTCAAAAACTGTTTGTCCATATCGATTAAAAATCAGCATCCTTTTAATCTTTGCAATGCCATAACCCTTAATATAAAACCGGTCATTCAGCCCATCATTATTGGGAGTAAAAGCGTTGGGAATATACAGCTGACCCTTTCCGCAGAATACCACAATTCTAACTTCATCGGTTGCCTTGCAACCATAAATAGTTTGTATGGTTACTTTGTAGGTAATATCATTGTCTGCAACAAAAGAAGGATTGGCACAATCCACACAACTCAGTCCGGTAGCGGGTGTCCACAGGTAGGCGTTAATATCTGCACCTGTTGTTTGTGCCTGTAATTGAATGGAGGTTCCGGCAGCAATATTTCTGTCTGCACCGGCATTTACGGTTGGGATGCTACCTACCGCAACCAATACAAAGCCAGTATCTGTTTTACAAACATTATTGCTAAATGCAATTACCTGGTAAAGTGTAGTGACTGTTGGTGCAGCAAAAGGACTGGCAACAGTAGTACTGCTTAAGCCAGTTGCAGGACTCCACAAATAATTACCAGCTGTACCGGTTGCCCTAAGCTGTGTTCTTTCACCAATACAAATACTATCCGTTTTGCTAACTGTAAGACCAACCGGCGTATCTACCTTTATGCTTACTGTATCGTTTTGAATGCACCCAAACTGGTTGGTAACCTTTACAAAATATTTTGTTGTTTCAGTAGGTGTAGCTGTTGGTGTGGAAGTATTAATATTTTGCAATCCCGCTGCTGCTGTCCATTCATATAGCACGCCATCATAGCTATGCAGCAATACTGAACCTCCCAAACAAATGGTAGTATCCGGCCCGGCAGCAGGCACTGGTAGGGGATGAATAATAACGGGTTTTGTAACGGTGATATCGCAACCAAACTGTGTACGCAGATTAAGCGATACGGTGTATACTGCAGCATTAATAAAGTTATAAACCATTGTATCAGCAGTACTAACAAGCGAACCATTTAGTTGCCAGTTGTAATTGATAACCTTGTCTTCTGTTACAATTACTGCTCTATATACTAACATATTCTGCATGCACTTTTCTGAATCGCCGATGATAGTTGCTGTTGTAGTTTTGTAAATCCGCACTGTATCCTTGGTAATCATAGTATCGCTGCAACCGAAGACTGTATTGGCTTTGAGCGAAACGATGTAACTGCCGGCACTGTTATAAAAATGAGTTGGATTTGTAGCTGTGCCTGTTTGGCCATCGCCAAAATCCCATACATATTGCATGTTGTTAAAATGGGATGCAGATAAATTGGTAAAACGAACTGTACCGGAATCGCCACAAATTTTTGGGTTGATGATGGCAAATTTTGCAACTACAGAATCAACAATAATTAGTTTTGCGACACTATCGGTGCAACCATTGATTGTAGTAACTTTTAAAGAAACCAACTGATTGCCTGCGAAAAAATTTGTCGTGAGATTCACGGCGTTACTACGTTGTATACCATTCACAAACCATTGATAGGTTTGAATATTATCGACGGAATTAATAGCACTGCTGTAAGAATAAGTTCCCGGCGAACAATGTATGCTATCACCAACGATACCTGCAACAGGTAAATTGAATACCCTGACCGTATCAATAAAAGTAGTCGTGTCCCTGCAACCATTGATGGTAGCTGCTATCAGCTGCGTTGTATAATTTCCGGGTAGTAAATAATTGTTGGCAGGATTTTGTAGGGTGGAAGAATTACCATCTCCAAAACTCCAGTTGTAAAAATCAATTGAACCAAAATTGGTAGTGAGATTATTGAATGAAGTTGTACCGCTTCCACAAAAACGAACAGGGTTTAAAGCAAAATTGGTAACGATAGAATCTATTAAAATATTTTTAGTGATAGTAAAATTGCAACCATTAATTGTTTTAATATCCAACTTAATTAAATGATTACCCTGCTTACGGTAATTATAATTTAAGTTGGGTGTATTGGCCACACTATCTGCATCAATACTCCATTTATATTGAGCGATAGAATCTATGCTGTTAATGTTACCAGTATACTGCAAACGGGTTGTTGGCACCAAGCAAACAATGTCCAATCCGCTGATGGTGGCAGATGGTAAATTGAAAACACGAATGGTATCAACGAAAGTAGTAGTATCCCTGCAACCGTTGATAGTAGCTGCTATTAACTGTGTTGTATAATTTCCTGGTAGTAAATAATTGTTAGTAGGGTTTTGTAGTGTTGATGAATTCCCATCTCCAAAACTCCATTGATAGAAATCGATGGTGCCAAAATTGGTAGTTAGGTTATTAAATGAAGTTGTACCGCTTCCACAGAAACGAATAGGGTTCAAAGCAAAATTGGTAACGATAGAATCTATCAGAATATTTTTTGTAATGGTAAAACTGCAGCCATTAATTGTTTTGATATCCAACTTAATTACATGATTACCCTGTTTACGGTAATTGTAATTTAAGTTGGGCGTGTTGGCCACACTATCGGCATCAATACTCCATTTATATTGGGCAATAGAATCTATGCTGTTAATGTTGCCGGTATACTGCAAACGGGTTGTTGGTACCAAACAAACAATATCCAATCCGCTAATGGTGGCGGATGGCAAGTTGAATACCCGGATGGTATCAACAAAAGTGGTAGTGCCCCTGCAACCGTTGATGGTAGACGCTATCAGCTGCGTTGTATAATTCCCCGGTAGTAAATAATTGTTGGTTGGATTTTGAACTATGGAAGAATTACCATCTCCAAAACTCCAGTTGTAAAAATCAATTGACCCAAAATTGGTAGTGAGATTATTGAACGAAGTAGTTCCGCTTCCGCAGAAACGAACAGGATTCAAAGCAAAATTGGTTACGATAGAATCTATCAAAATATTTTTGATGACAGTAAAAGAGCATCCATTAATTGTTTTGATGTCCAGCTTAATTACATGATTGCCCGGTGTACGATAATTGTAATTTAAGTTAGGCGTGTTGGCAACACTATCTGCATCAATACTCCATTTATAATTTGCAATAGAATCGATGCTGTTAATGTAACTGGTATAGCCTAACTGCGTTGTTGGCACTAAACAAACTGTACTCAATCCGCTAATGGTAGCTAAAGGCAAATTGAATACCCGGATGGTATCAACGAAAGTGGTAGTATCCCTGCAACCGTTGATGGTAGCTGCTATCAGCTGGGTTGTATAATTTCCCGGAAGCAAATAATTATTGGTAGGGTTTTGTGTTGTTGATGAATTACCATCTCCAAAACTCCATTGATAAAAATCGATGGCACCAAAATTATTGGTAAGATTGTTGAATGAAGCAATTCCACTTCCGCAGAAACGAACAGGCGTTAAACTGAAATTTGTTTTGACGGAATCAACCAATAAATTTTTTATTGCTGTACTTGTACATCCGTTGATGGTAGTAGCAGTTAATGACAATATATGGTTGCCTGCCAACCTGTAATTATAAATAAGATTTGCTGCATTGCCAATACTATCGCCATCAATTTTCCAAACATATTTTGCAATTGCATCAGAAGTTACAATGTTACTTGTGTACTGCAATCTGGTATAGGGCTTAAGGCAAACTGTATTAATGCCATTGATGGTAATAGCCGGACTAGCGAATACTTTTACTACATTGGCAACTATGAAAGAATCGGTACAACCGTATTTTGAGGTGACCACTAATTTCACTGTGTAGGAACCAGGTGTATTGTACAAATGCTGCGGATTGGCAATTGTATCTGTGCCACCATCACCAAAGGTCCATTTGTAGCGCATGGAAGAAAAAAGTGGAACAATACTTTGATTGGTAAATTGCACAACGCCGCTATCGCAAAAACGTGTATAGTCAAATACAAATTTTGCTTTGGCAGAATCTACAAAAACCGAGTCGGGAGCTTTGAGTGTAAAGGGGCAGCCCTCCGGGCTGGTAAGTATCACATTTGGAATATAGATACCGGCATTGCTGTAGGTATGTGTTACGTTGCTGTCGATGGTTGTTGGAAAAACCGGTGTACCATCATTGTAGTCCCATGCATAGGTACTAATAAAACTTCCCTTTACATTCATGGCAATGCTATACGGCTTGCAGCCATTACCTGTGTTGGCTGTGAGTGCACCAATAGGTCCTCTTACACGAATGAATTGAAAAACAGAATCTTCACAATTATTTAATCCCTTTACGCTTAGCGATACTCTATAAAACCCTGGTACAGCATATATATGTGGGGATGGATTTTGATCGGTACTACCTGTACCACCATCACCAAAATCCCATACCCAACTGCTTGCGTAGGTAGAACTATCGCTGAAAGTTATTGCTGTTGGCGCACACTTGGTGGTATCGCCAACTTTAAACTGTGCATCGGGCCTTACCAATTTTATATAAGAAGGACGGGTAATACTATCCATACAACCATTCTCATCCTGCACTACCATTTTAATATTATAACTGCCTTCCGCCAAATAGGTACGTGAACCATAATAGCTAACAGATGTGGTACCGTCGCCATAATCCCACGAAGTGGTACCATTGTAAACCTGTGCATAATTATACAGGAACACATTAAAGGCACCACACTTGAGTGTATCGTAACTAAAATAATCTGCCTTTGGCTGGTAGATTTTTATGTAGTTGGGTTTGGTGACAGTAGATGTACAACCAAAAGAATCTGTAATTGTAAGTGAAACTGTATAAAAATTATAGTAGGAAGTACCATTGTACACTTTGTTGATACTGCTGTCCGTATCAGTTGTGAGCGTAGTGCCGTTACCAAAATTCCATTGCCAGTTTACAATGGGCACGCCGGTATTTTGTACCGAGGTATCTGTAAAAACAAAATTGGTATTGGAGAAACAACTTGTTGTATCCGGCGCCGAAAAACCTGCCTTTGGTCCGGTCGTTATCAGGGGCACAATAATTTGTTTACTGATGCTGGCAAAACAGCCAATCGAATCCGTTACTCTTAAACTTACTGTGTATGTATTGGCGGTATATAAGTTGCTGACTGCAGTATCTTGAGTGCTGTTTAAAAGCGGTCCTCCTTTCCCAAAATCCCATTGCCAATTGGTGATAGGGATGATACCATTTTGAATGGATGAATCGGTAAAAATAACTTTCAGTGGCACCAAACAACTTAATTGAATATCAGGTATAAAATTTACGAGCGGTCCCCGAACACTAACCGGAACAGGGTACACTAAAGAATCTGAACAACCCAGTTTATCTTCAATAATCAATTTTACATAATACAGGCCTGTATCAATGTAAGTATGGCTGGTATTCCCTTTCAGCCAAATACCAAAGCTGTGGAAATTAGCTGCATTATCTATTTTTACTCTTACGGTACTATCTCCAAAATCCCAGGTGTAGGTTTTTATTTTGGAAGAATCCATTCCAACGGTTGAAAAATTCACTACCCCATTGGTGCAGATATCTGTTTTATCAGGAACAAAATTGGCTTTCTCATCAATAATAATCACTCTTTTCCTACCAGTATCCGGCAGGTTGGTGAGCGTATCCAATCTTATTACTGTTACCACATAAACCTTTTGTGGCGGCGAGTACGTGTGGGTTACCGGATTTAATGTACCGGTATTTAAAATGGGAGAACCATCACCAAAATCCCAGCTTTTTACGATTGTATTGCTAACGGTATCTGTAAAATCAACGGTGTATTTATCTGCACAGGTTTTACCGAGGCCAAAACCTCCGCCTCCCCCGCCGCCGCCACCTCCCCCACCACCGCCGCCCCCACCGCCGCCGCCCCCCACAACAACACAGATATAAAATACAGTAACAAATTTTGAGATGGAGGTAAAACTGCATTACGCAGTCACAAAGGGTAG
>JBBQEA010000176.1:0-11212 GCA_038320245.1 Chitinophagales bacterium
GGTTTGCTACAGGTAAATCAAATGCGGCTGATAGAAAAAGTGCAACAAAAAATCTTTGTACGGTACTCCTTTGACTTTGCAGAAAGGATACCCAAACTGAACCTTCAGGCAGTCGATAATTACTATTTACCCGAGCTAGTAAACCGTTTTTTTGACACAGTTATTCTGCAAAAAGGAATTTCTAAACTTTTGCTGGATATTCCGGCAGCAACTATTCAAATAATATTTGGCCTGATTTTACTATCGTTCTACCATCCCATTTTCATATTTTTTGGCTTAATATTATTAGTAATTATAACCCTTATTTTGCGGCTTACAAGTGCAAAAGGTATGGAATCCAGCTTAAAAGAAAGTGACTATAAATATGCTGTTGCAGGCTGGCTTCAAGAGATGGCGAGGGTTGTAAAATCTTTTAAATTTTCCAAATCTACTTCTTTAAATATCAGTAAAACAGATAAACTGGTTAGCGGATACCTTACCCATCGCACCACCCATTTTAAAGTATTGTTATTTCAATACTGGAGCCTCGTTGGCTTTAAGGTTATTATAACGGCGGCTATGCTAATTGTAGGCAGCATATTACTGGTAAACCAGCAATTAAATATTGGGCAATTTATTGCAGCAGAAATTGTGATATTAATGGTGATAGGTTCAATCGAAAAATTAATCAATAGCCTTGATACCGTTTATGACGTACTTACTTCCGTAGAAAAATTAGATAAGCTTACAGATAAGCCGTTGGAACAAGATGGCAATATTGAACTTTTTGCTGGCGAAAACGGGCTGGCTATTGAAATGAATGACGTTAATTTCAAATATTCCAAAGAAGGCCAGACTGTTTTGAATAAAATAAATTTATTGGTAAACAGCAATGAAAAGGTTTGTATTATGGGTGCAACAGGTTCCGGCAAATCAACGCTGTTAAGGCTTATGAGCGGTGCTTACAATGAATTTGAGGGTACCATTTTAATCGATAATCTACCTATTACGAATTACAAACTTGATTCGTTGCGCAAACAAACTGGTATTTTATTAAGCACCCAGGATATTTTCCAGGGCTCGTTAATGGAAAACATAAGTATGGGTTGTGGTGATATTTCATCAAAAGTTATATTAACGATGGCAGAAAAAATAGGATTAAAGACCTTTATGTCGGAGTTAAAAGATGGGTTAAATACACAACTTGATCCTATAGGCAAAAAATTATCCAGTAATATAATTCAAAAAATTTTATTACTTAGAGCACTTGTTAATAACCCCAGATTGGTATTGATGGAAGAGCCGGTTGAAGGCCTTAGTGATACCATCAAACAAAAAATTATTAATTATTTATTTATTGAAAGCAAGGGGCAAACAATTATCATCAGCAGCAATGATGCAACCATTGCAGCTAAATGCGATAAAGTTATATTAATTAAAAATGGCGAAATAGCTTCGGTTGGAAGTTGGGATGCCATTCAGCCTGCTATAAAAGAAATACGATGAATTATAATGAGGCAAAATTAGAAGATCAAGTAGACAATGATAATGGTATACAATCATTCGGAAAGATTTATCGCATTACCCAAAAAAGCAAAGTTAGTTACTGGGCATTAGGGATTCTAGTGGCACTTATCATTGTTTTATTTATTCCATGGACGCAGAATATTAGCTCAAGAGGCGTTATTACTACCTTAAGACAGGAGCAGCGACCACAGGAAATCAATACCATCATACCCGGTAAAGTAGCAAAATGGCATATCAAAGAAGGCGATTATGTTAAAAAGGGTGATACAATAATGCAGCTGTCAGAAATTAAGGATGACTACCTTGATCCTAATTTACTCAGCCGAACCAAAGAGCAATTAACCGCTAAGGAAATGACGGTATCGAGCTATAAAAATAAGGCCGGTACTGCCGATTTGCAAATTGCTGCATTAACGCAGGGACGTGCTTTAAAGATATCGCAAATTGAAAATAAATTAAGGCAACAGCGAATGAAAGTGCAGGCAGATAGCATGGATTTAATTGCTGCTGAAAATGATTTGTCCATTGCCACCAAACAGTTTGCCCGCCAAAAAAATATGTACGATAGCGGCCTGGTATCGCTTACCCAACTGGAGCAGCGAAATATGGGTTACCAAAATTCTACTGCAAAAAAGACAAGCGCAGAAATTAAATTTTTAAATGCAAGACAGGAACTCGGAATATTACAATTGGAGATGAACGGCGCTATGCAGGATTACAATGAAAAAATTTCCAAAGCAAGCGGGGATAAATTTCAATCCTTATCTCAAATTGCAACAGGAGAAGGGGATATATCAAAATTGCAAAACCAATACATGAACTATGATATCAGAAGTAAAATGTATTTTATTACTGCACCGCAAAGCGGACAAATAGTAAAAGCAAAAAAGGCAGGTATTGGTGAAATAGTTAAAGATGGTGAAATGATTGTAGAGATTGTACCGGACAACATACAATTTGCGGTGGAAATTTTTGTGCGGCCCGTCGATTTACCCTTGTTATCGATTGGGCAAAATGTAAGTTTTATGTTTGATGGTTTTCCGGCAATTATTTTTAGTGGATGGCCGCAATCTTCTTATGGAACTTTTGCCGGGAAGGTGGCAATGGTGGAAAGTTCTGTAAGCGATAATGGTAAATTCCGGGTATTGGTGGCAGAAGATTCAACGAATAGAAAATGGCCTTCAGAATTAAGGATGGGGACAGGCGCCCAAGGTTTTGCGTTGCTTAAAGATGTACCCATCTGGTATGAGTTGTGGCGGAATATAAATGGCTTTCCTCCGGATTATTATCATTTAGAGCGCAAGGAAGATAAAGGAGAAAAGAAATAACGCAACAGTTGAAATTTGCAAATAGGCAGGTAAAGAAATTTGAATTCAATGTGATTGCTTTTATAACTTTAAATAGTTGCTGCAGCCGTTACAAATAGCATTAAGTATGTTCAATAATCAACCATGAAATTTTTTACTATAATTTTTCTTTCTTTTTTATTTTATACAACAAATTGTTTTTCCCAAAATAAATTGGAGGATAGGCAGGTGTTATCTCCGGAAGATTTTATTGCCATTGTAAAAACCTTTCACCCGGTTATTAAACAGGCAGATATTAATATTGAAAAAGCACAGGCAGACATTACATTGGCAAGAAGTGGTTTTGATCCATCATTGTACTATAGCAATTATCAAAAAACCTTTGGAGGAGAAAATTATTACAACTACAACAATACTGAATTAAAAATACCCACCTGGTATGGAATTGAAATAAAGGCTGGTCTTGATAATAATAGCGGAGAAGATTTAAATAGGGAAACAACTTTTGGTAACACAAGTTATATTGGTATTTCGGTGCCACTGGCAAAAAACCTGGTGATGGATAAGCGCCGGGCTGTATTAAAACAAGCTAAAATTTTCAGGGATCAATCCGGAGTAGAACGGTTGAATATTATTAATGATTTGCTATATGCAGGGTATGCCGCCTATTGGAACTGGGTAAAAGAATACCAGGTTTTTGAAGTTATCAGCAACACCGTAAAAGTTAATGAGGCAAGATTTGATTTAATAAAGATTGCCTACCGGCAAGGCGACCGGCCTGGTATCGATACGGTAGAAGCACTGGCGCAGTTACAAAACTTTCAATTTTTGCAAAGTGAAAGTTTGGTAAAACTTCAAAATGCAGCAGTAGAACTGAGCAACTTTTTGTGGCAGCAAAACAATACCTGGTATCAACTAGGATTAAATGTAGTACCTGCCGTTAATTGGAATCAACAGGATATTAGTAGTATTCCGGTAGTAATGCAAGATGAGCTGCTGTTAACTGCAAGGCTTACCCATCCTAAATTGAGCATGTACAATTACAAATTGCAGGTATTGGAAATTGAACGAAAATTAAAATTCCAAAGTCTGTTGCCAACAGTAAATCTAAAAGCAAATTTGCTCAACAAAAACTATTTTGTATTAAAAGGAATTGGCGTTCCGGATTATTTTCAAAACAATAATAAATTTGGAGTAGACATCGGAATACCGCTTAGGTTGAGTGAAGGAAGGGGCGGTTACAAGCTGGCCAAATTAAAAATCCAGGAAACCAATTATGCTATTTCGCTGCAGCAACAGGAAATAGAAAACAAGGTAAAATATTATTACAACGAACTGATGGGGCTACGCCAGCAAATAAAAATTTACAATGCAGCTTATCTCAATTACCAAACGCTTTTCAGGGGAGAAGATATACGTTTTAAAGCAGGGGAGAGCAGTCTTTTTTTACTGAACAGCCGGGAGAATAAAGTATTGGAATCTTTGCAAAAATTAATAGAATTAAAAACAAAGTTTTTTAAATCACAAGTTGCAGTGCAATGGGCTGCAGGACAGTTGAGGTGATTTTTAAAGTGATAAAGAAAGGCGCTACTGCAATTGGCAGCAGCGCCTTTTTCATGGGATTATAAATTGTAAATCCTTTTTTCTTTTGGGTACTTCACCGTATAACTAAAGCGCACTTTTTTGCTTTCCCCGGGTTGCAACGCAAGCTTCCACGTAAGGATACCAAGCTCTTCATTTACGGATGCTGTATTATCCTTTTCCAATTGTACTTCAATTTCTTTTACGGAACTGATTGGATACTGATCTTTCAACAATAAATCTACCTGGGTAGTCTTGTTATTTTTTACAGTTATTTCATAGGTATATATTTGTTTAGTAAAATTGCCGCTGGTTTTGCTGCTGGTGTAATCCTTTACCACACTGCGTTTAATGGCTACTCTTTTATCTTTTCCCAGGGAAAGATTCAAAGTGTCTGCAGTACTATTGGGGTCAATATACGATTTGCCGAGGTAGGTATTGTCCATGATGATATTGGCGCTGCCCGGTAATAAATCCAGTTTTTGCCAGTCAGCTATTTCAGCAAGCAGGTAAGCGTCTTTATCCATTTTTGGCACCGCATAATTTTTTAAGTTGGCAGATATTTTTTCTTCCTTAATGGTAACGCTGTGTATCTGTCCATCACTGTCTATATTGTAGGGCAGGTCTATTTCAAAATTAGTGTTTAGCTGGCTTTCATTTAAGGTAGTATATTTCTGCACAGTAGATGGATCAACTGATTGGTATGCAGCAGCGGGAGCCTTTTTTAAACTTAATCCAGCTTCGCCATTCACAATCACTTCACCTAATTGTCTATCATCAGCAGCCATTGATTGAATGGAATTAACCGCCATAGAACGGTTTAAATCGTTGGTAATTTTACCGTACAACTGTGGGGCATACTCCTGCAAATACCAGGGGTTTAATATTGGTGCAACACCACCCCAATTTGGATTACTGGTACTTAAGGTTAATTTGGTTTGCTTCCAGTCAAGACCGGTAGATTGTGTTACTGCTGCTTTGTACACCAGTTTCATTTCATTGGTTTTGGAATTTACCCGTACATCATACAGAGGCGTGAAGCCAGCATTGTTGGTGAAGTAACTGAGTGTAATTGGAATCTCCCCGGTTTTAGCACAGATCACTTGCAAAATCAACTGACCATATGATTTCATTTTTTTAACAGGCGCATTAGCCGACTCAATGATTTGTTTATTCAGTAATACAATCTTTTCCGATAGTAGGTTTCTCTCTTCCGAAAGTTTAAATATGGCCAGTTTGGATTTCTCAATTTTAGCATTGTAAGCATTGATAAGCTTAAGTGTCTCTTCACTTGTGATGGTTTTATTGCCACTGTTGGTAATGGTTATTTCAATGAGTTTACCGGTTTTTTCCAGGGTTTGTTCTTCAATGTCACTGAGGTTACTGTTGCGGTTAATTTCTTTTTGAAATAGCGCAATACTGTCCTGCCATTTTTTTATTTGTGGATTGATTACTACTGATATAGGCGGAGTAAACAGCTGGTATCGTTGAGATAGCAAGGCCACATTTTCGGGTACATTTATTTGCAGACTATTAATATCTATAGCCGTACTTAATTGGTTAATTACAATTTGTTTGGTGCCAGTGCTGATGTTGATGCTGACGGTATGGGTAAGTTCAGCACCATAGCAGAAATACACGGTGGCAGCGGTTAACGCGGCATCTGCTTTGGAACTGTCCTGTGAAAAAGCTGCTGTTAAATTTAATAGTATCAGGCTTGCAGTAATCAATACTTTGGTCATAATAGTAGATTTGTTTGCTACAAGGATGATAAGAATTATCGGATTACATAAGGCATAGAAATATAAAATTAAAAAAAGGGAAACAGAGAAGTCTTGCGCCGAAAGAAAGTACTTCTAACCACTTTAGGTCAAGGGCCTTTTGTGCAAACAGCATTGCAAACTAATACGATCCACTTTTTGATTACACAAAACCTTTAAAGACCATCCGGTGGGTAGCTTATAAATTCTACAACCCCATAAGGCCCGGTGTCGCTGAACAGCGTATAGCCAAAAGCCCCGATCCCTGATGGTTCGGGGCTTTTGCGTTTTATTTTGAGTGATTTTAAATTAGGGGCTTTTCGGCAATACGACTTAATGTTGGCAGAAGTGCTTTTAATAGGCTTGAATTAAAACTTCGGTCGGAATGTTCATACTGTCATGAATTTGCCTTATCATTTCTAAAGAAAGTTTTCTCTTACGATTCAAGATTTCACTTGCTCGGCTTTTGAGTCCGACCACATTTGCAAGGTCTGTTTGCGTGTAACCTAATTGTTCCATTCGAAATTTTATTGCTTCAACTGGGTCAGGAAAGCCAATAGGAAATTTATCATTTTCATAGTTGTCAACCAACATTCCAAGCAACTCCAATTCGTCGCCTTTTACCGTTCCTTTCTTTGCATCAAAGATTACCTCAAGTCTTTCTAAGGCTTGTTCATAGTCTTTTTTTGTTTTGATTGGCTTAATGTTCATTTTAAATTGTTTTAGCATTTATTTTATCATACTCAACATGTGTTCCAATAAATCTTATCCAAACCATTTGGTAATCATAACTAATTTTTACAATTAACCTGTAATGATTGCCTTTAATATTGAAAACAACTCTATTGGCAACTAAGAAACTTGCACTCGGATATGCTCTCTTTATTTGATTTGGAGTTGTCCATTCGGCTTTGGCAGTTTCCTGATACCAGGATTTTAATTGCTGTTCACTGTCCGGATGTGTTTCCCAAAAATCTCTTAATATTTTCTTAGCAATAATTCTCAATTCTCGGCTTTTGTTAAAGATAGACAAAGTTCCCGAATTGGGAAATAATTATTTTATACTTAATAAATGGAGAATTTGCGTAGCAATTTGTGTACAACGATTGGGTATTGCTGCAGGCAGGGAATTCATTGCTGTGTCTGCCCCCAACCGCTGATGAATAAAGATAAAAAAGTAAAAGATAACAAACAAAAGCCCAAAGGTGCTTGTCTTGCCGAAACTGAAGCTGATAGCGACCTACAGCCGAAGACAATAGCGTCTAGCCCTGCTTGCAGCAATACCTTTGTGGCTTGTAGTTTAATTGCCAAAGTAGTCGGAAAATACTCTTCTTATGAATTGACTTTCATTAGCAGAGTAATCACCTCTTTGTCTATCATTTTTTGAAAATTCTTCCTTGTCAATATAGTTCTGGTACCTGTCACTTAAAGATGAAATTATTGTTTCCACATTCTCACCTAAATCATTCAAAAATGCAGTTAAGAAAAGTTTAGATTGTGTATTACTGTCTTTAAATAATGGAAAATGACCTTGCAATAAAATTTTTGTATCATCTCTTATACCCATTACAATGTCTTCTATCGAAAAGCAATATTTTAAATAAATCTCTTGTTCTTCATTTTTAATAATACTCATTATTAAAGCCTTAATATCTTGCTTAGGGTTGTCGCTTAAATATTTTTGGCTACCTATTATAAATGGGATTGTAAAACCGTCTCGCCCGTTCTTACGCCATTCAGTCAATAAAGCTAGCCAATATTTTTGTTTATGGTTCATATATTAGTTATCGTTTCAGTAAAGCAAATATCAAACTTATTGTTTAACTAGTACACAAGCTCTCTTTGCTTTTTGGATAAAAGCCCCTGTAGTTGGGTTTACTTGGTCTTGATAAAATATAACTTTCCAAGTATTATTATTTGTACCACTAAAAGTTCCACTTGCAGACTCAACCACATTACTTGAAGTAGTTTGTGCAGCAATTGTTTGTGGAATTGTAAATGTTGTACCTGAAATAGTAGCTGTGTTTGTTATTAAGAGATTATTTGTAAGCGTAACCTGTCCAATTGTATTTGTTGGATTTATAATAATTGTATAGTCATTTAAAGTTGCAATATGAGCTCCATTAATTGTGTCACTAACTGTTCCTCTATAACTACCCGCAAAACCATTACTTGATGTTGCTTCGTCATTTTTTTTACAACTATAGTTGATTAATATAATTGTCAATAAAAGTGAGATGATATTTTTTGTCATAATTTATTAATTTTAGATAATGTATAAGAATTGCTTACAACTCGTTAATTTTCGAATGTTTCTAGTGGGTAAAGTTACCGAGCATATTACTTACAGTTAAAGAAAAAGTTATATAAAAAACAATATTACCTACGAAAGTCGAACTTTCGCAGGTTAATTTTTAAAAACCAAACAATACAAAAAACGAAAGTTTTTTAAGGCTTTTTGTTCTTAATATTTTGTCTAAGGGGCTTGCTGTTTTTCCAATGTCTTTATTGCTTACAAGAGTGTAACGCAAGCTGGTTTTTATATGGTTGTGAACCAGCGATTTTTGGATATAGATAATGTCTGTTTCATTTTCCAGTAAGTGGGTGGCATAGCTGTTCCGCAAGCTGTGGAAACTGCAACTGGAGCGAAGCCCCATACTCCTTTCTACGTTCGCCCTTCTTTTTTAGTGTATAGAAAGTTCAAGTTTTCTATTGAGACCTTGTTCAATTAGTCTATACAAAGTAGATAATTGAATGTCGGCTTTACCGTTTTCAATTCGTGAAATATAACTTTTTTTTGTTCCTGTTTTTTCTGCCATCTCAGCCTGTGTCAAATTTGCTTTTTCTCTTTCTTCTTTCAACAGTTCTCCCAAAATGAAACTTTGAGCTTTCATTTCAAATTCAGAACGGGAAGAAGTTCCATGAACACCATATTTTTTGTCTAGATGACTGTCCCAGGAAACCACTTTATCTTTTGATTTTTTTGTTAATTCCTTTTTCATTTTCTTCCTTTAATTTTTTATCAATAAAATATTGCTTCTTAAGTTTCGTTGCTAATTCAATTTCAGATTTTGGTGTCTTCTGCGTCTTTTTTTGAAACGCATTTAGTAGAATTACCAAATTCCCCTCGTCAAAGAAGCAGAATATTCTATAAATATTACTCCCATATTCAATTCTAATTTCAAAAAGTCCATCCGTGTTTTCAAGATGTTGAAAATACTTTCTTCGAATAATATTTGCCGTTTTAACTAATTCAAATACCCAATCTATTTTCTCTTGTTAGTCTTTATCAAGCTTGTTGTAAAACGCTATAAAGTACTTTCCGTAAGTTGATAATTTTCTATTGACAATTTGAAGTTAACGAATTAGTGAACATTGTTCAAAGTAGTTTGAGACTTTTTTAAAAAACTTGAAGCAATGAGGATATTGTTAGGGCCTAACTATTGGGTATTGCTGCAGGGAAGGATCCGATAGCTATCGGATTCGTTGCTGTGTCTGCCCCCAACCGCTTATGAGTAAAAATGTAAAAGTAAAAGATAACTAAAAAAAGTTCAGCGATGCTTGCTCAAACCGATGCTGATAGACATCGATCTTTAAATATTATTCTTCATTTATTTACAATAAATTCATCTGTAGTAAAAAAGGAAAAGATTAGACAATTAATACGTTGTATTTTTAAAAAATGCAATTCAGTCGTTCAGCATACAAATAAAATTTTCTGTTATGACAGGTATCATTCATTTTGAAACATTTTTGCTTACAGGAATTTTACTAAACATCACCCCGGGCAACGATACCATTTTTATTTTATCCAAAAGTATTGGGCAGGGGAAAAAAGCCGGCATTGTTTCCGCCTTGGGTATTGGAACCGGGAGTTTTATTCATACCATTTTAGCAGCATTGGGCCTTTCATTAATTATTGCAAAGTCAATCCTGCTGTTCAACATTATTAAATACGCAGGCGCAGCCTACATAATCTATATCGGCATTAAAATGTTTCTTGATAAGAGACAATTGAAGGCAGACATCAGCAATAAAGATGAAGAAGTAAGCTATCGTAAAATTTACAGGGACGCTATTATTACCAATGTGCTGAATCCTAAAGTAGCACTGTTTTTTATCGCCTTCCTGCCACAATTTATCGATCCTACTTTTAAAAATACTGTAGGGCCATTTTTGATGTTGGGAATTACTTTTATTACAACAGGAACTATATGGTGTTTGATACTGGCAATCTTTGCAGCTGCAATTTTCGCAAAACTAAAACAACGTAAAACTGTATCAGCTTATATCCATAAAATTTGTGGCATTGCCTTAATTTCACTTGGAATTAAAGTCGCATTTTTTAGTAAGAAATAGAAATACAAAAAGTGATTAAATTATTCTATCGGCATAATTCCTCAATACAAGATTTATGTTGTGGGTACAACGCACTTAGCACAGCAGCATCTGCCAATTCAAAATCAGCGAAGTCAAAACCCGGCGATACTGTGCATCCTACAAAACAAAATTTGCTGCTTGTTGCAGGACGGCTGGCAAACCAGCAATTGGCTGGCACCACATATTGAAACAATTGTCCGTTGGTAATATTATTGCCCAACATAATTTCATCCAGCGTTCCATCCTGCTGCAACACATAAACCACCAGAGGATCACCAGCGTAAAAATGCCAGCACTCATCACTCTTAATTCGGTGGAATGCAGAAAAATTCCCCTCTTGCAATAAAAAATAAATGGCAGTTGAAAAAGCCCGGCTGCCGCCGAATCTTTCAGGTAGGCAAGCTGCAACTATCTGTTCTTTGCTTTGGTAAGTCTCTTTGTACCAGCCACCCTCGGGGTGCGGTTGCAAATTGTATAAGGCTATCAGTTGTTGTGCGGAAATCATGTTAATTGGTAACTATAAAAAATAGTTTTGTTGGGTTAAGTATTTTCAATATTCACATTCAAGTAATGCGACAATAATTCTTACCAACCAATACCATAATCTTCGCCGTGATTACTGCTGCCTCCCCAAAAACTTCCATGCTTCCAATCAAACCAAATGGCATTGATAGGGCC
>JBBQEA010000177.1:0-11145 GCA_038320245.1 Chitinophagales bacterium
ATAAGCGAATATCTTCAGCTGTTTGTACCATAATTGTGAGCAATATTCCGCCGCAGGCGAAACGGGTTATCTAAAATGATAAAAATAATTTATTTATAAGTTGCACAAAATACTAACAAAGCATTTACAAAAACACTGCCGCAATGTGTGATGGGGTAAAATAATGTTAAATGCTGGATTGAAATAGAAGCTAAAATTTTAGCAAGTCACTTTACTTTTATGGACAATTTCAATATGAATACATTTGGACAAATTTGCAATCGGCTTGCAAATTTGTCCAAATATCAACTCAAATATTTTCCCACAATCGGCACCCGTCTGCCCACACCAAATGCTTTGGGAGAAACACGGATGATGGGGCAAAACTGGTTACGTTTGTATTCATTTACATTAACCATTTTTAAAACCCTGTCCACCAAAGCCCCATCAAAGCCTTGCGCTTTTATATCTTTCGGTCCTTTTCTTCTTTCTATGTATTGAAATAAAATTTTGTCCAGCACTGCATAATCCGGCAGGGAGTCTGAATCTTTTTGGCCCGGCCTTAGTTCTGCAGAGGGCGGCTTGGAAATAATATTTAATGGTATAATTTCATTTGTACGATTGATGTACTTTGCCAGCTCATACACCTGTAATTTGTAACAATCGCCTAACACCCCGAGGCCGCCGGCCATGTCTCCATAGAGCGTGCCGTAACCTGTAGCCAATTCACTTTTATTAGACGTATTGAGTAAGATGTAACCAAATTTATTGGCAATGGCCATCAGCAAATTTCCCCTTGTGCGGCTTTGAATATTTTCTTCAGCAACACTAAATGGCAGGTTATTGAAAACCGGATTTAGTTCGGTTAAAAATGCCTCGTAAATATTTTTGATGGGTAAAATATCATAAGGGTTACCCAATGTTTTACTAAGTTGTTCAGCGTCGCTTACAGAGTGGCCGGTTGAAAAGGGTGATGGCATTAAAACTGCCCGAACATTTGCTGCACCAAGGGCTGTGCAGGCGAGGGCAATGGTAACAGCGCTATCTATGCCGCCGCTGCTGCCAATGATGGCTTTACTAAAACCCATCTTACTAAAATAATCTTTAATACTCATTACAATTGCATCATGCACCTGAGAAATATTCAGACTTTCTTCTAATGCAACCGGGTTTAATTCTTTATCGGGCATACGGCTTGCCGGCTCAATAATAGATTCATTAATAGTTCCATCATCTTTTAAAATAAAAGATTGCAGACTTGATTGAAAAGTTGGTAACTGTCCGCAGAGGTTGGCATTTTTATCAAATACCAATGAGGCCCCGTCAAAAACAATTTCCGTTTGGCTGCCAACTGCATTGCAATAAAACATCGGTAGTTTGTATTTTACCACATTCGCTTTAATTGTTGCCTTGCGGTCTTCATCATGTGTATAGTCGAATGGTGAGGCTGAAATATTGATCATTACATCCGGATGCTGCTTCATTAGCTGGTCCATCGGACAAATGCGGTACAGGGGATTATCGCCCAAATTCCAGATATCTTCACAAATGGTGAGTGCAATTTTCTTTCCTTTAAATTCGACGATATTCCATTCGTAAGCCGGTTCAAAATAACGATATTCATCAAACACATCGTAGGTAGGCAGGCAGGTTTTATGTACAATACTCCTGACAGTTTTATCAGCTAAAAAATAGGCTGCATTAAATAAATCCTTTCCTTCCTTAATATTATTTTTATCTGGTGCGCCAACTATTACGGCAATGGTATCAGCATGTAATTTTATACTATCGATGGCATCATTGCATTTTTCAATAAAGTCATCAAACTCTAAAAAATCCCGGGGTGGGTAACCACATACACACAATTCGCTGAATACAATAAGATCGCCCCCTTGCTTTTTAGCAGCTTCAATAGCTTCAATAATTAGCTGGGTATTATGTTCAAAATTGCCGATGTGATAGTTTTGTTGTGCAAGAAATATTTTCATGTTATGTTTGTTTGCCGCTATTTGCACGAATTTACACGAATAAAATCAATGAATTTTGCCAGTAGGCAGTTGGGTTTAAAATTCTGGCAACATCAAGTGGTTACTGATTGAAGCCGATAAGGAGTGGAGACGTTTTTATTTCTTACTATCCCGGTGGCTTAACGGCAATTTATTAACCCTTTACTTCAACAAAATAAATATCACGCCCGCTTACTATTGGATTTGAATTATATGCTCAAAGATTGTTTGCTGCTTTTCCAGCATCAATCATGTACTTTCGTAGCTATAGCAATACAATATGAAAAAAATATTTGCAATTACTGCCATCATCAGTTTAATATTTTCCTGCAATAACAGCAATAAAATACCTGATGTTTCAGCCATAAAAATTAAACTGGGTACAGAGCGTTTTGAAAGAAATTTATTTGATACCAACGCTGTTTCCCTGCCAATGTACATCAGGCATTTGCAAACAGATGACCCGACATTTACCAATACCTTTTTAACAAAGATATTAAATGTAGATCCGCTGTGGCCTGCAGATACAGCGGCTACTTATGTAAATGGTTTTATAAAAGCTTATAGATTGCTGTACAACGATGTTGAAAAAAAGTTCCCCGATTTTTCAAGCTATGAAAATGAAATAAAGTTTGCCTTACAATTAGTTAAATACTATTTTCCCGATTACAAAACACCGGAAAAAATCATCACCTATATTGGCCCGCCGGATGGCTTTGGTGATATATTAGCGCCTGAAGGTATATTGGTAGGTTTACACCATCATTTAGGTAAAGATTATCCCTTATACAAAACTGAAATGGTGCAACAGTTTTATCCTGAATATATCTCCCGGCGATTTGAGCCAGACTTTATATCTATCAATGCAATAAAAAATATTGCGGCCGATATCTATCCTGAAAAAAATGGTGACCAGCCATTGGTAAATCAAATGATTGAGAAAGGAAAGCGGCTGTTTATGTTACAAAAATTATTACCCAAAACAGCAGCGTATAAACTAATTGGCTATACCGAAGATCAATTTAAAGACTGTAATGCTCACGAAGCAGTAATATGGGATATGTTTATTAAAAACAACCTGCTGCAAAGTATAGACAAGAATATGATGAAAAACTATGTAGATGAAGGCCCCACTACACAAGAACTAGGAGCTGGTTCTCCCGGTAATATCGGATCGTTTGCAGGCTGGAAAATTGTAAATAAGTATATGCAGAAGAATACTGCAATTACGCTGCAACAGTTAATCACCACCGATGCGGAAACCATTTTTAGAGAAGCAAAGTATAAACCTTAGAAAGAGGTTTAGAAAAGGTTTAGAGATTTAGGAGGATTTTATCGATTAAGCAGCCTGCGCAGCACTTACAACCCTTTTTGTAACTACCTGCTGCTCACCAAGACTTTTCATTATTCTAAAATGCGATGCAAGTGCCTGCGAAAGCGTGTCGTATTTATTATAAGGCAGGTTAAATTCCTTACATTTTTCCATTACAATTTTACTGATTGCAGGGTAATGTACATGACTAACTTTGGGAAATAAATGATGCTCTATTTGATAATTTAATCCGCCTACAAACCAGGAGACAACTTTGTTTCCCATTGCAAAATTTGAAGACGTTTTTAGTTCATGTTCTGCCCATGCTGTTTCCAGGTGTTTGGTTTCATCAAGCGCTACAGTTTCAAACTCGGTATTTTCTACCACATGCGCCAATTGAAATACAAGTGATAAGGTAAGCCCCATTACAGCATGTAACACAAAAAAACCTGCAAGCCATGGACCAATACCCCAAACTATTGCAGGCAGTACCATGTAAAATGTAACATATAAAACTTTAGTAACCCAAAAAATAATATGGCTTTTTGTATTCATCTTCCAGGCTTCTGTAGTATAAATTTTATGGGTGAAATATTTGGTAAAATCCATAAAGAATAACCAGAATATTGAGGACAATGCATAGATAGGAACAAGATATAAATGTTGCACTTTGTGAGCCGGCACCCATTTCTGGCTTTCGCATTGACGTATAATGGGACTCTTTGCAATGTCGTCATCAATCCCATCAACATTGGTATAGGTGTGATGAATGATGTTGTGTTTTTGTTTCCAAAAAAAAGAACTTGCACCAAGTGCATTGGCAGATAATCCCAAGCCATCATTTATCCATTGTTTGGTGCTGTAGCTGCCATGGTTGGCATCATGCATAACAGAAAATCCAATGCAGGCAAAATTGTAACCCAACAGAGCACACAATAACAACGCAACGATCGTTGGGGGATGCAGCAACATTAAACTACTGTAAATGGCAATTGCACTACCAATAAGTACTAATGTTTTAATGTACAATCTCCAGTCACCTGTTTTTTTTATTTTATTTTCTGTGAAATACTCGTCTACAGAGGCTTTCAGGCTTTGGTAAAAAAGGTTGTTGCGGTTGTCGAAGGTAATTTTTGCCATTTAATTGCAATATTGGATAGTCTAGAAAAAATTAATGAAACTATTGTAGGGAGGATATTATAAAATAAAGATAATTGAAAAAATCTGTTTAATTCATTTTAAAAGGCACGGTCATTTCGAAAGCAGGAATTGTAACATCAAATTGCTTTTTATTTATTACATTCTCCATTAAATATGTGCCATACATTTTCCCCATCTCGGTTTTTAAGTTGCAGCCGCTTATGTATTGATATTGAGTGCCAGGGTTGATTTGTGGCTGCACGCCAATAACGCCGTCGCCTTCTACCTCACGCAAACTGCCAGCTGCATCAAAAATATACCAATGCCTGCGAAGCAATTGAACAGGATAGGTGTTATTGTTATCGATGGTGATGCGGTAAGCAAACATAAACTCATTATTCAATGGGTTGCTGTATTCCGGCTGATAAAAGGTTTCGACAGAAACTGTAACACCTTCTGATATTTTTGAAATCATTGTAATAAGTTGAGTGTTGTAAATGTAACTAAAAGCTTGGAATTTTGCATTAATTTTGATTTTCCAAATTTGTTAATATTCTCAAATATGCCCATCAAAACACATAAATACAGCAATGGCGAAGTAACAATTTTGTGGCAGCCAGAAAAATGCATTCATTCCGGCATTTGTTTTAAAGGATTACCTGCCGTATTTGACCCAAGGAGAAAACCATGGATTGAACCAGACAATGCTTCTACCGATGCAATCATTGAACAGGTAAAAAAATGCCCCAGTGGAGCCTTGTCAATTTTGAATGAATCAGCTAGTGCTTAGTTACGCACAGCACAACGTATCGAATTGTCAATGGTAAAATATTGACCATTCACCTTTGACAATTAACCTTTGACCATTCACCATTGACCAACTAACGTACACGTTTCAATTTTTAACCAATTTTCTTTGTAAGCTTATACCCATTCTTTAACAACCATTGCAGCACTTTATCCCGGTTATCACCCTGTATAATGATCTCTTCATCTTTTACTGAACCACCTGTACCGCAAAAAGATTTCAGTTTTTTTCCTAATTCTTCTCTGTCTTTTTCTAAACCGGTAAACCCTGTAACCAAGGTTACCATTTTACCGGCACGCTGCTTTTTATCTACATTTATCCGCAATTTTTGTGCTGCCGGGTCAGGTGTAACCTGTTCTTCAAAAGATGCTGTTTCAATCTTAAAATCAGGATTTGTAGAGTAAACTAATCCTCCCAAAGAGTTGATTTTTTTCTTCATCATAACAACATTATTAAATATTTGTTTAAATAGTAGTTTTCGCTTTTAAGCTTAAATCAAGGCTCCGTGCCTGGTGTATAATGGCACCGCTGGATACATAGTCAACGCCGGTAGCAGCATAGGCTTCTATACTTTGCAAGTTAATTCCGCCGCTTGCTTCGGTTTCATATTTACCATCAATAATTTTTAATGCAGCAACGATTTCCTCAGGGGTAAAATTATCCAGCATTATCGCTTGTATTTTTCCCGTTGCCATTACCTTTTTAACATCGTCCAAACTCCTGGTTTCTACTTCTATCCGCAGGCCAGGTTTAATTGTTTTAACATAGTTGTAGGCTTTTTCAATAGCCTTTTCAATACCACCACAATAATCAATATGGTTGTCTTTCAACATAATCATATCATACAAACCAAACCGGTGATTGGTACCGCCACCAATTCTTACTGCTTCCTTTTCCAGCAGCCTGAAGTTTGGGGTAGTTTTACGGGTATCCAGCAAACGGGTTTTATACCCTTTTAATTTATCAACATATGTTTTGGTAAGCGTTGCAATGCCGCTCATTCTTTGCATGCTATTCAGCACCAAACGTTCACATTTCAAAATAGTATGTATGTCAGCCGCAATTTCAAAGGCAATTTCACCGAATTGCATTTGGTCGCCATCCTTTTTAAAAGCAGTAAACTGCACCGTTGGCTGTACATATTTAAAAATCTGTTCTGCCACATCCATGCCTGCAAGCACACCATCTTCCTTAATTTTTAATACAGCTTTTCCTGCAGCATTTGCATCTATGCAGCAAAGCGTTGAATGATCCCCATCGCCAATATCTTCGGCAAGTGAATTTTTTATCAGCAGATCCAGTTGCTGGTTATAGTTTATCATCAGCAAATCTAAAAATAAAAATCCCGGCAATAGCTGCCGGGATCAATTTTGAAAATATTTTTTATTGATTACCTGTTTTCGAACCGTAATTCCTGCAGTAACTGTGAATCTGATTTCTGTTTCATAAAAATTGTAGTACGAAAGGAACCATTTTTAGTAACCAGCGTTCCAATACAATACTCAGACCCCGCATTTTCGCCCTTGTGAATTATATCGAAACCCTTTACAGCGTTGTTACTAAAAAAATCTTTTAACACAAGCTCAGCCTGGCTTTTACTGTAGCTGTTGCTTTTGTCTGGCATACTAATTTCTACATTATTATCAAAAAATCTGGCAACCTGTGACGCATTGCCCACTTTCATTGCACTAACAACGTCGGAGATACTTATTTTTTGAGAAAATGATGAAAGTGTGGTAAATAAAACAATAATAAAAGTCAATATTTTTTTCATGGTATGATTTTTTATTTTTTCCAATTACAAGCTAAGAAATTGCTTAGAATAAAACTATTGTAAAGGCTATTTCTTATTTGGAATACTATTACTGCTAGGTTCATGCTATTGTAATCAGTCTAAAAACGTGCCAATCAGGTACTTTATTTGCCAAACACTTTAATTGTATAAAACTAATGACAGCTAACCAATTAATAAAGCTGCAAAAAAGTTAACTTTGGCATATGAATAATAAAAAAGCAATCCTCGTTATTATGGACGGGTGGGGCCTTGGGAAAATTAAAAGTAGTGATGCCATACAAAACGCCAACGTTCCATTTGTTAGTTCTCTATATCAACAATATCCAAACAATACTTTAATTACCTGTGGTGAGTTGGTTGGGCTTCCCGAAGGACAAATGGGAAACAGTGAAGTTGGCCACCTTAATCTGGGTGCCGGCAGAATTGTTTACCAGGAACTGCAACGTATTAATGTTGCCATTAAAACGGGCGAATTTCAGCAAAATAAGGTATTGCTTGAAGCCATCGATTATGCTATCACTAACAATAAAACCCTTCATCTGATGGGACTTGTAAGTGATGGTGGCGTTCATTCCCACATCAATCATGTAAAAGCCCTTACTTCACTTTGTGCAGAAAAAGGTTTGCATAATGTATTAATTCATGCCTTTACAGATGGAAGGGATACTGACCCAAAAAGTGGCCTTGGTTTTTTAACCGATTTACAGGAACACCTAAATAAAAGCACTGGCAAAATTGCCACAGTTATAGGCCGCTACTTTGCCATGGACAGGGACAAGCGTTGGGAAAGGGTTAAGTTGGCATACGATGCAATGGTGAATGCCATTGGAACAACTACGACAGATGTTTTGGCCGCTGTAAAAAAGTCTTATGACGAGGGCGTGACAGATGAGTTTATTAAGCCAATTATAAATGCAGGCACCAACCTGGATACAAAAATGAAAGATGGTGATGCGGTTATTAGTTTCAACTTTAGGACTGACAGATGCAGGGAAATTACTGACGTACTTACACAAACTGACATGCCGGACGCAGGTATGCACAAACTAAATCTGCATTATACAACTATGACGCAATACAATCATAGTTTTAAAGGAATAAATGTAGTTTTTGAAAATGATGATTTAAAAAATACCCTGGGGGAAATTTTGTATCAGCAGGGCAAGACGCAAATCCGCATTGCAGAAACAGAAAAATATCCACATGTATCCTTCTTTTTTAGCGGCGGCAGAGAAAAACCTTTTGAAGGAGAGAAAAGAATTATGATCCCTTCTCCCAAAGTTGCAACCTACGATTTAAAGCCTGAAATGAGCGCTGTAGAATTAACAGATGCCATTGTTCCAGAAATTGAAAACCAAACAGCTGATTTTATATGTCTCAACTTTGCAAATGCAGACATGGTTGGCCATACAGGCGTGTGGGAAGCTGTAATTAAAGCGGTAGAAACGGTAGATGCCTGCGTAAAAAGGGTAGTAACGGCTGCTTTAAACAATGGTTACACCGTATTGCTTTTAGCCGATCATGGCAATGCTGATTTTGAAATAAATGAAGATGGCAGTCCAAATACGGCACATTCTTTAAACCCTGTGCCATTGATTGTAATTGATAAAGATTGGAAAGGAAAAGTAAAACATGGAAAACTGGGAGATATTGCACCCACCATCTTAACAATTATGGGTTTACCAATTCCTACAGAAATGACAGGTGATGTTTTGATTAGTAACTAATTAAAAAGAAAAAATAGTACAATTCCAATACTGAGGATGGAGTTACAAATGATTAATTCATCAACCCGTAATAAAATAACCTTTAAACATGCTTAAAAAAATCGGCTACGGTCTGTTAATTGCTTTAGTTGCCATACAATTTATAAGACCAGAGAAAAATATCAATTTAACAACATCAGCTACCGCCAACGATATTACAAAGGCAATGCCGGTGCCAGATGATATTCAAACAATTTTAAAAACCAGTTGCTACGATTGCCATAGCAACAATACCATTTACCCCTGGTATGCATCTATACAGCCAGTAGCCTGGTGGCTAAATGACCACATAGAAGAAGGCAAAAAAGAAATAAATTTTAATGAATTTGCGGGTTACAGTTTAAGGCGGCAATATAAAAAGCTGGGAGAAATTATTAAACAGTTAAAAGACGACGAAATGCCCCTTGAATCTTACAGACTAATACACAGAAATGCAGTGTTAAGTGAGCCAAAAAAGCTATCGCTTTCAAACTGGGCGCAAGCCTTGAGAGATACGATGCAACAAAAATATCCCGCTGATAGTCTTAAGAAAAAATAGTAAAAACTCTTACTGCCAGTTTGCAAAAAAGATAAAAACATATAAAAAAGTAGTTGGCGGATCGATGCTTTTATCGGTATCACTTCCTTTATATTTTCACTATCGGATATTTGGTAAACCATTATGTGGCAGCATTGCAATTACAGCTTGGGGTAGAAAATATATTTGATAGAAACCACCGCTATTTTACGTCAAGCTTTTCTGCAAGTGGAAGAAATTATTTCGTTACGCTTAGGGCTACACTGTAATTTTTTCAGCCAAAGTTTTAAAGAGAGTTGAATGTTTTATCATTTAACCCTCTTTTTTTTATACATGCAGCTAATAAGCAAATCAATTTGCCTATATTTATGGTGTAAACCAAGCACAAATATGACTGAAGAGCAAATGCTGGCTGGATGTCTTAGAAACGATGCCGCCTCCCAAGATGCTTTATATAGCCGATTTAGCCCCCGTATGTTAGGGGTGTGCTATAGGTTTGCAAAAAACAGGGAGGATGCTGAAGACATGCTGCAAGAGGGTTTCATCAAAGTGTTTTACCAAATACAGCAGTTTAGAAACGAAGGTGCCCTGGAAGGATGGATCAGACGCATCGTTGTTCATACCTGTATCAATGTATTAAAGAAGAACAAAAAGTTCTCTGATAGTGTAGATATCGTTCAGGCACGTGGATTAAGCGTTAGAGAAGAAAATATACCTTCTATTATGCAGGCAAAAGAAGTGGTGGAATGTATTCGTCTGCTTCCATTAGGTTATAAAACTGTTTTGAATTTGTATGCAATTGAGGGCTATTCTCACAAAGAAATAGGGAATATGCTGGATATTGAAGAAAGCACAAGCCGCTCACAGTATACAAGAGCAAAGGCAATGCTGGAAGATGTTTTAATAAAAAAGAGAATTTTAAATAAGCCAAAAGATAAAGCCGTTACCGGTAAAATTGCAATGGCTAACAACTAATACCAAAATAAACCAAAACAACTAACGAACGTTTGTACTAATGGAAAACAACCCTGATATGGTGAGTTTTGAAGATTTTATACAACAGCAATCTGATGATTTTAGGATGTACCCATCCCATAGGGTTTGGCATAGTGTATACAACAACCTTCACCCCGGCAGAAAATGGCCATCAATTTCAATGTGTATTGTATTACTAACTACTTTATTTATGGTTGGGTATTTAAATACAAGAGATACCCGTGGTACAATTGCTCAAACTCAACTTACAAATACAAACATAGCTAACACATCTACTTCTTCTCCTAATTCGTTTTCAATTGTATCAAACGAATCTTTTTTGTCGGCTGTTAACTTAAGCAGAAAAATTGATAACTTAACAGCTCAAAAAGAAGTTACCCTTTCTTCAACTTATTTAACCAACCCAACTTTTACAACGCCTAACACCAACAGCAGTTTAGCAGTAAATAATTACAACAACAATACCAGTATTTTAGGCGATAAAAATCTATCTGCTACTAAAAGCAAAACGACTGTTACCCATAGTCGTCGTTTGCTAAATACAAGCCTATTAGGTTCAGCTTTGCCAACCAGCAAACCGGCTAAAAATAACGAAACAAGCAATTCGTTTATTAATCAAATTCAAGCATCTGTTAAACCAACATTTGCAATTACATCGGTAAACAACAATATTGCTTCAGAAAAAAATATTATTTCCAACGAAGAAAATTTAACTGAAAAAGCAGCACTATTACAAGGACTGAAAATACCCCTTAGTGATGGAACTGATATTAATGTAACTGCAATGCAGGTTGAGGCAACATCAAAAAATTCAATTTCAGAAACA
>JBBQEA010000178.1:0-10727 GCA_038320245.1 Chitinophagales bacterium
TAATTTCACGTCTTTAATAAAATATCATTATGAAGAAATCATTTGTATCTACTTGCCTGCCGCTGTTAATGTTGCTGGCTTTTTTTATGCTATCGCCAGTATTAGCCTTTAGCCAGGGGCCAGGTGGACCTGGGGACGGCCCGCCCACAGGAGATGCCGTGCCATTCGATGACAATATGAACCTGCTTTTTTTAGCTGTGGGTATTGTATTTGCAGGAGTAGTAGTAGTAAAGCAGTTGCAACTAAGAAAGAAAGCAAACGCATAAATTTTAATAAATACTATCAATCAATAATATTTGGTTGCATCTCTTTTGAGGTGCAACTTTTTTTGTTTTAGAGGCATACAATCATTTGTTGAAATGTTGGTTGGTTGGTATTCTTAAAAGAATTGGCTGCATTAAGTGTTATGAAGGCAACTGCCAATATTCGAAAGCTGCTGTTTGCTCGCTGGGTAATTAGTTCAATAAGACGATAGAAGAGGGAGGCAAATTCTATGAGCAACTTTGCAGCTATTAATTAATAATATACTCCCCTTTTTTATTTACCAATATCAGCGGCAGCTGTTTTTTATCCTCAAAATAATCGAAGGCATTTTTTAGGGAGATAGCAAATTGTTGAAGGGGTTGGTTCTCTTTTGTAATCTCTGCCAGGTAATCGAAGGATTTTTTTACATTGTACTTTACCGGGTAAACATGCACCGGGATAAACTCCTGACCGGCTTCTCTTGCGTAGGAAGTCATCAGGTAAACTTCCTCAATGGGTAAATTATCGATGGCGATGCAACCAACGGATAAACACTTTCCATGTATATAAATGGAATTGCCCGGACGGTAGGAATCGCTGAGGATTTTATCGGAAGCATTGGGGTAATTGAGCCCAAGTGATAAATGGAAATTACTGTTGGGCTTAAATTCGTTGATATAATAAAATCCTTCCGGCATTTGAAAATCGCCTTCCATTCTTTTAGGTCCAATGGTGCCGCTTTGCATACAAATTTTGTACGACTTAAATAATTTAAAGACATCCTTAGGATTACTTTTTACCCATACTTCCAGTACTCTGTCGTATTTAAAACTTCGGATGTACACTTCCTGCGGAGGCCATTGTAATTTTTTTGTTTCAAACTGTTTGCGGAGCGAATCTTCTACCTTATTAAATAGAACATTTGTTTTTCCGGAAGACTGCATCAGGTTTAGATAGGAAGTTTGTGCTGTGCTGTTTAAAAAAACGGCAGCCGACAACAAAAGAAGGGCTATAAATTTTACAAATAATTCTTTCATATAAAAATTGGAAAGGCAAAAATAGCCATTTTTATAAAATATAGTTTGTTAAATGGGCTATCAATACATTTTCATTAAAGCATCTTTAAAGCTCAGTGGTTTATATCCCAACGTTTTTTTTGCTTTTTCAATTATAAAACCAGTCCTCAATGGCCGGCGGGCAGGCTGTGTAAAAATGGATGCATCTACCTTTGTCATCAATGATTTATCCAGGTGCAGATAGTCTGCTGTTGCCACTGCCATGTCATACGGACTCAGGCCTTCCTCCCCGGAGATATGATAAATGCCGGTTGCCTTTTTTTGTATCACCAGTATAATACCTTTTGCAAGGTCTTCCACATAGGTAGGTGTGCGCCATTGGTCACCAACCACTTTTATGGGTTTTTCCTGCTCCAGGTTTTCTTTTACCCAACTAATTACATTGCTTCGGTTGCCAACTAGAATGTTGCCATAAACAAGCACCGTTCTTACAATAGCCCATTGCAGCACACTGCTTTCCATTACTGATTTTTCTGCTGCTAATTTGCTGCTGCCATAATAATTTACCGGGCCGGGGATATCAGTTTCTGTATAAGGACCATTTAAGCCGTCAAATACAAAATCGGTGGAGAGGAAGATGAAGAATGCTTTCACTTCTTCCGCAGCATCAATTAAAAACCTGGTTGCAGTTACGTTTATTTCCCAGCAACCGATGGGGTCGAGTTCACAAGGATCGGGCTGTGTCATCGCCGCTGCATGTACAACTACATCTGGCTTGTGCAGTTTCATAAATGTTTGCACCGCTACACCGTCGGTAATATCTAAGGGATAATAATTGAACAAGGAAGTTGATTTAAAAGGCAGCCTGCAATCGCCTTTGCCTGTTGCAACAACTTCGTAAGTTGTAGTCTCTATCAGCATATTTACCAGGTGCTGTCCTAACAATCCGTTTGAACCTGTGATGAGTATTTTCATAAGGGTAAAATTACTGTTTTAGAATTAACTATTTTGTTCGCATGGTCTTTACTCTATTCAGTTAGTTTCTATTTACTTTTTTTTCTCCCGATTTTTCGGGACAGGTTGATAAAAAAAAGTAACAAAAAAAATCAATCCGCCGCGGCGGATAAAATCAAGGAACTCACCACAAGAGTAAAATAATTTAAAGGTTATGCCGGCTCAAACAGCCTTGATTTCTTAACGGCTGATGTGGAAAATTTCTAGCACTTTTTATTCAAGGCCATAACTAGCCTTCGTTTGCGAATAGAATAGTTAATCTTATATTGCTTTGTTAAGGTGAAGGTGCAGTCGGGTATAATTCAAATGCGAAAGTTAGATGAAGTCGCTTTTGCCCTATCCCCTAAAGGAGGATTTGACCATTTAAATCAAAACCTGTTTTAATTATTTTGACAGTTTCAGTATTTCGGTTTACAACTATCATATCTACAGCATTGTTAGCCTACTGATATCCAATCAAATAAAAGTTGAAATTTTCTACTTTCCGGTTTATTTGGTTGGGTAAATAAATTTCATCCCCAGATTCCACATAACAAAACTCCAGATATCTGCTGCTTCTTCAATCACTTTGCTGGTGGGCTTTCCTGCGCCATGCCCGGCTTTGCTTTCAATGCGAATTAAGGTTGGGTTGCTGCTGTTATTCATTTCCTGTAGTGTGGCAGCAAATTTAAAACTGTGTGCAGGAACCACCCTGTCATCATGATCGGCTGTGGTTATTAAAGTGGCAGGGTAGGAGGTTCCTTTTTTTAAATTGTGCAGCGGAGAGTATTTATACAGGTTTTCAAAATCCTCTTTTTTATCGCTGCGGCCATATTCCACCGCCCATGCCCAGCCAATGGTGAACAGGTGATAGCGCAACATATCCAATACGCCTACTTGCGGTATAGCCACCTTAAATAGTTCAGGATGTTGTGTAATGCAGGCGCCAACCAGCAGGCCGCCATTACTGCCGCCGCGTAGGGCAAGTTTAGAAGGATTTGTATATTTATTGTCAATTAAAAAATGTACCGCCCCAAAAATATCATTGAAAACATTTTGTTTGTTTTGCAGCATGCCTGCTTTATGCCACTCTTCTCCATACTCATTGCCACCTCGTAAGGACACCTGCACATAAACGCCTCCCTGATCTAAAAAGAAAGCGTTTGAAATATTGAATGCGGGTGTAAGCGGTATATTAAAACCACCATAGCCATAAATAAGTGTTGGGTTGTTGCCATTTAATTGCAAGCCTTTTTTATAGGTGATGAACATGGGAACGCTAGCTCCATCCTTACTTTTAAAAAAAGATTGTACTGTTACATAATCATCGGGGTTTAATTGTAGTTCCGGCTTTCTGAAAACCTCGCTATTGCCGGTATTAATATCATACCTGAAGATGGTATTGGGGGTGTTGAAGGAGGTATAGGAATAGAAGATTTCTTTATCCGTTACCTTTCCATTAAAACCGCTCGCAGTGCCCAATCCGGGTAATGTAATTTCTTTTTCAAGATGGCCGCTGTAGTCAAATTGATAAACCCTGCTGCTGGCGTTTTCCAGGTAGGTGGCCAAAAGTTTTTTGCCAGCCGTGCCAATACTTTCCAATAATTTATTTTGTGCAGGAATGATTTCAATCCAATTTTCCTTAGCAGGATTTTTTGGATCGATGCTGACCAGTTTGTAATTGGGCGCATCAATAGTTGTTCTTACCAACAGCCTGTCAGCATCATTGTCAACTACATCTGCTTCGCTGTCGAAACCTTTTATCAACAACGAAAAAGGAGTATCGGCTATCATATCTTTTACCCACAACTCCACACCACTTGTGCCTTCGGACATGTTTACAATTAAGAAGCGATTGTCTTCTGTAAGTCCACCGGAGATAGTCCGCAGCGGATGCTTGTTGTCTTCAAAAATAATTTTATCATCAGCCTGAGGCGTGCCTAACTGGTGATAGTACAACTTATGAAATTCATTTTTTTTGCTCAATAAATTTTTATCTTCTTCCTGTGGATACCGGCTGTAAAAGAAACCTTCGTCACCCTTCCAGCTGATGCCGCTGAACTTTATCCATTGCAATTTATCTGGTAATAATTGCTTTGTTTTTACATCCATTACATACGCCTCCTGCCAGTCGCTTCCGCTGGAAGAAAGCAGGTAAGCGCAATACTTTGCAGATTTTGTAAAAGCGGGAACTCCAGGTACAACGGTGCCATCTTTACTCATGCTGTTGGCATCAATAAACACCTCCGGTGTGCCATTTAAACCAATTTGCCTGTACAAAACACTTTGGTTTTGCAGTCCATCATTTTTATAAAAATAATAGTAGTCGCCTTCTTTAAACGGGGAACCGTATTTGGTATAATTCCACATTTCTTCCAGCCGTTTTTTTACAGCCCCTCTGTAGGGTATTTTTGATAAGTAGTTATCGGTTACTATATTCTGATCCTTCACCCAGGCCTTGGTTTCAGCGCTGTTATCATCTTCCAGCCAGCGATAGGGATCGGCTACTACAGTACCAAAATAATTATCAGTTTGGGGTACTTTTTTTGTAGCCGGATATTTTATTTGTGCCTGAGAAGTGTTCATCATACATGCAATACATACTGCGATAAAAACAGTAATTTTTTTAGTGTAAATCATTGATAGGTTTGTTAGAGGGGAAAGATAGTTAATTTGGGGAAGTAAAATATTGCTGACCTGTTGAATGGTCATAAAATAAATTTAAAAAAACAGTTTGTGCCACCATAGTTTAGAACGTTTTTCGCTTGTAATATGCTGTAAAAAATTTTAGTTACCATTCAAAAGATTAAAAAAAATCGGCGAGTTTTATTAAATGTTCAAAAGTTCGTTGCAGGCAAACTTACATGCAGCTCACAATATACAGCTCTGTCCAAATAGACCAACGATGAAGGTTATAGAATTATATTCCCTTCTAGTTGTGCGGAATCAATCGGCATAACCGCTGACAATTTTTTGTAGCGTAAAATAAACAAAGACTGCAAAAAACAATTTGTTATGATTGTTAGCGTACAAAAGCCACTTTCTTAAATTAGTAAACATAGAGCTCCTCACCCCAAAAAGATAGCAGGGATAAAGGCTCTCAACGATTACCAATGTGATGAATTTTTGGTAATTATTGGATAGAATTACCTATCATTCAATCTGTATTATAATTAACTTGTAAACCGTTTGAATTATCAAACTAAAATAACGAAGCCTGCCAAAATTAAAAAAATATGAAAAAAATAATTGCCTGTCTGCTGTTTTTAAATTTGTTTGTATTGATAACCCAGGCTCAAACTAGCGATAGAAAAATCCTTGATTTTAATAGAGAATGGAAATTTTATTTAGGTGATAATGCCAAAGCCAGCAAGCCTGATTTTAAAGATGATAAATGGCGTAAACTCACACTGCCACACGATTGGAGTATAGAAGGGGACTTTGATAAAAACAGTCCGGCAGGTATTGGTGGTGGTGCTTTAAATGGTGGTATTGGCTGGTATCGTAAAACATTTGAATTGTCGGATGATCAACAAGACAAGGAAATCTATATCAGTTTTGATGGAGTATATCGCAACAGCGAAGTGTGGGTTAACGGCAATTACATTGGCAAGCGACCCAATGGATACATTTCTTTTCAATACAACATTTCTTCTTTTGTAAAATTTGGTCATCAAAAAAATGTTATTGCCGTAAAGGTGGATAATTCGCCGCAACCCAATTCACGCTGGTATTCCGGCTCCGGAATTTACCGTAATGTGTGGTTAATTTCTACCAATAAAATTCATGTGGATAATTGGGGAACTTATGTAACAACGCCGGTTGTAAATAAAACTGCCGCAGTAGTAGTGGTACAAACCAAACTCGTTTTTGACAGTGCATCAAAAAACACACCTGTCATTATTCATACAACCATTTATGATGCCGCTAACAATGAAGTAGCCAGTCAGGTTACTATCCCCAATAAAAGACGGGGCCCTAAAAACAAATTTAACTCACCCGGCCGAAACCGAATGCCCAATCAGGATTTTGTGCGGCTGAATGTTCAATCTCCGCACCTATGGAGTACGGAAGATCCTTACCTGTACAGCATTAAAACGCAGGTTAAAAAAGGAGATACTTTACTGGACGAATACAGTACTACATTCGGTATTCGTAGTTTTGAATTTGATGCAGATAAAGGTTTTTTGTTAAACGGCAAGTCACTTAAAATAAACGGCGTTTGTAATCACCACGATCTGGGTTGTCTCGGCACTGCCATCAACACAAGAGCGTTGGAACGGCAGCTCGAGATATTAAAAGCCATGGGTTGCAATGGCATCCGTACCTCCCACAATCCGCCGGCACCGGAGTTATTAGATTTATGTGATAAGATGGGCTTTATTGTAATGGATGAAGCATTTGATATGTGGAAGAAACCAAAGAACCCGTACGACTATCATTTGTATTGGGATGAATGGCACAAAAAAGATCTTGCAGATCAAATATTGAGAGATAGAAATCACCCGTCTGTTTTTATCTGGAGCATTGGAAATGAAATACCCGAGCAAGGTGATAGCACAGGCGTAGCAATTGCAAAAGAACTGGCAGGCATTGTTCGTTCTTTAGACCCAACAAGGCCGGTAACTGCGGCCTGCGACAGGCCTGATACCAACAATTACATTATAAAATCGGGCGCATTAGATTTGATTGGTTATAATTATCACCATAACATGTATGCTGGTTTTCAACAATTATTTCCGGGGAAAAAGTTTATCAGCACCGAGAGTGTTTCTGCATTGGAAACAAGGGGGCAGTACGACCTGTTTCCATCCGACAGTATCCGCCGCTGGCCGGAACGCTGGGACAAACCTTTTGATAAAGGCAATGCGGATTTAACTGTTTCGGCCTACGACAATGTTTCTGCACCCTGGGGTTCTACGCACGAAGAAACCTGGAAGATTATCAAGAAGTATAATTTTTTATCCGGTCAATATATCTGGACAGGATTTGATTATATGGGCGAACCAACGCCTTATCCATGGCCGGCTCGCAGTAGTTACTTTGGTATTATTGACCTGGCAGGTTTTCCAAAAGATGTGTATTATATGTACCAAAGTGAGTGGACTGATAAAACTGTTTTGCACTTACTGCCGCACTGGAACTGGAAGGAAGGACAAACGATAGATGTATGGGCGTATTATAACAATGCGGATGAAGTAGAACTTTTTCTAAACGACAAATCATTGGGTATACGAAAAAAAACTGACGATGATTTGCATGTAATGTGGCGCATAGGTTTTGAACCGGGTACACTTAAAGCCATTAGCCGTATGCAGGGGAAAACGGTTGCAACCACCGAAGTAAAGACTGCGGGTGCCGCCGCAAAAATTATTTTATCAGCAGATAGAAATAAACTAACTGCAGATGGTAAGGATCTGTCTTTTATCAGCGCCAAAATAGTGGATGCTGAAGGGAATTTGGTGCCTGATGCTGCGGACTTAATACAGTTTAAAGTAAAGGGTGATGCAAGTATTATTGGGGTTGATAATGGTTTACAGACCAGCATGGAAAAATTTAAATCTGATAAACACAAAGCCTTTAATGGGCTATGCCTTGCCGTGATACAGGGTACAGAAAAAGCGGGAACCATTACTGTAACGGCTACTGCTGCAGGTTTAGCGGCAGGCAGTGTACAAATTGAAGTGAAATAAAAGACGATATTTTTAAAAAATTGTTAGCGATAAAAAAAAGGATTGCTTTTTTGCAATCCTTTTTTTCTAAAAATAATTACCCTATCGTCGGTGTATTTAATTCAGCCAATGAAGATTCAATTTCCTGCGCTGTAACTTCAAAATCTACCAGCTTTCCGGCAAAATATTGTTCGTAGCTACCCATATCAAAATTGCCATGTCCACATAAATTAAACAGGATGGTTTTGGAACTGCCTTCTTCTTTACAAATATTTGCCTGGCGAATAACTTCTGCAATTGCATGATTGGCTTCCGGTGCAGGGATGATGCCTTCAGTGCGTGCAAAGAGTACACCGGCTTCAAAACATTCTATCTGATTAATGGCAGTTGCTTCAATGATTTTATCGTTCAGCAACTGGCTAACAATGGCGCCTGCACCATGGTAGCGCAAACCACCGGCATGTATGGGTGAAGGAACAAAATTATGTCCGAGGGTGTACATCGGAATCAACGGCGTCATTCCAACCGTGTCTCCAAAATCGTAGCGGAATTGACCACGTGTTAATTTGGGGCAGGAGGTAGGTTCAACAGCAATGGCCCGTACATTTCTGGTTCCTTCCAGTTTATCTCTCAGGAAAGGAAAAGTGATACCTGCAAAATTAGAGCCACCACCAAAAGGAGCTACGATAATATCCGGATAATCACCAGCTTTTTCCATCTGTAGTCTTGACTCTTCGCCGATAATCGTCTGGTGCATCAACACATGATTCAGTACACTGCCCAATGCGTATTTGGTATCGTCATTGGTGGCAGCAATTTCTACTGCTTCAGAAATAGCAATGCCTAAACTGCCCGGCGAGTTTGGATCCTTTGCCAAAATCTGCCGGCCGGCATTGGTTAAATCACTGGGAGAGGCATGTACGGTAGCACCCCAGGTATTCATCATTAATTTACGATAAGGCTTTCCTTCGTAACTAACTTTTACCATGAAAACTTCGCATTCAATACCAAAAAACTGGCAGGCAAAACTAAGGGCACTGCCCCATTGACCGGCACCCGTTTCGGTACTTATTTTTTTAATGCCTTCCTTCATATTATAGTAAGCCTGTGGCACAGCGGTATTGGGCTTGTGCGATCCTGCAGGACTTACGCCTTCATATTTATAATAAATTTTGGCCGTGGTGCCCAATGCTTTCTCCAGGTTATATGCCCTAAACATGGGGGTTGGACGCCAGATTTTATAGACTTCCCTTACCTCCTCGGGTATCTCAATAAATTTTTCCTGAGATACTTCCTGTTTAATCAGTTCCATCGGAAACAATGGTGCCAATGCTTCGGGGCCAATAGGCTCAAGTGTTCCGGGATGCAGCGGCGGCAAGGGTTTGTTTACCATATCGGCAACAATATTGTACCAATTACGGGGGATTTCATCTTCGCTTAATGTGATTTTTTTAATTTTTTCCATGGAATTTCGTTAAAGTATTTTAGGTAAATAATAGATTTTAAAAGTACACAATTGTTTCTTGTAATGATTTTTTTGTTAAGGTTTTATCTGTTTGAAATTGTTTGGTTTTATAGGTTCTCTTTTTTGAATTGATTTGGGTTAAATTTCTAAGAGCAATAAAATATTGCTGATTTAAAATTCAATTTCACTTATTGACATTTATTTTAAATGCCAGCTTATAGTAGGGTTATTCAGGTAATTGGTTATCTGTTCTTTTTAAAAAATCCTTGTAAGCAATCCATGTATTTTCGGCAGGGATAAATACTTCAGTTGAATTTTTATCTACAAAAAGTTTGTAATCGAATTTGGGATAGTTGGGAGAAAAGTACCCGGGATAGTACCAGTTAATATGCTGCAGTCGGCAATAATTACATTTCAATAAAATCAGGTATTTACCGGGACTGTATTTTTTATAGTGCGGATGAAAAAATACTCTAATGCCTGCAATGCTGTCTTTTCCTTTGTCAAAAATACCAGCTGCAATCAGCTTTCCTGCGTCTCTTATTTCAATAACATAGCTGTCAAATATTTCTCTGCCAGGTTCAAAAATAAATTCCTGCAGGTCCGGAGAAGTTTCAAAATTTATTGAATGGAAGTAGGCTGTGTGTAAATCTTCCAGCTCCTGTGTTAGTGTTAAAGGTCGGTAGCTAACGGTGAAATGTCGATTCTTTTTCAGCAAGGTCAGGTTGCTTTTATTAAGCTGAATTTGTGGAATGGCATACCTAAGCCAATACACCGGAAAAACAGCTTCTTCTGTTTGTACAATGGAGGTAGTAAATACATACATGCCCATGCGGTACCAGCCTTTGGCCAGGTATACGTCTAGTGTTTTACCTTTAACAGAATCTAATAATTCTACATAAAAATCATCAACCATATTGTTGGCTTTACTGTATAAAGTAAAACTAATTTAGTTGAAAAATTAAAAAGGAAGATTTAATGCTACAGCCCGACAGGTTCATTTCAGTTGCCTGGCAACAATGCAGGGCAAGTAAAAAAAGCAATTAATATTTTATTAAAAATGTTATTGATTTAATTATACGATAGTAGGAATGTATCCTATTGTGGGGACTAAAAAAAACTATTTAGTTTATAATGGTAAACCTGGTAAAATAAAAAACGCACGGTTAGTTTACCGCACGTTTTTTTTAAGGGATTGATTGCCGTTTTTTTATAAGATAAAAGGTTATACAAAATGCCAGTAGCTTTCTTCTTTATGAAAGTTAGTATCTGGCCAATGATCTAAATCGAAGCCTGGCGCATTGTCCAGCAGTTCCTTTTTTTGATTGAATACAAATA
>JBBQEA010000179.1:0-10434 GCA_038320245.1 Chitinophagales bacterium
TTGCCGTGGTTAATTTTCCACCCAAACAAATAGCCAATTTTTTTAGTGAATGCCTGGTTTTAGGTATATATAATGCTAATAAAGAAGTTGTATTACTTGCAGCTGATAAGCCCATTAAAAACGGCAGTAAAATTGGATGAGGAGTTTTCAATACCGCAATTATAGTGATGTAGTTTTACTGAAACCACTCGCTACTTTTTTAAATCACCAGACATAAAAGATAGCGGTAACAACTCCCCTGCTTTTTGCAAAATATACACTTCACCACTCATGCCGCCTAAAATAACCCGGATGGAATGATGGGTTCTCTCTTCATATTCTGCAAGGCTTTGGCGGCAAATGCCACAGGGTGAAATGGGACGATTGCTCTCCCCGTTTTTATTGTTATAGCTAATTGCCAATGTATCAATACCAATACCCGGATACTGAGTTGCAGCTACGGAAAGTAATACCCGCTCTGCACAAATGCCCACCGGGTAACTGGCATTTTCCTGGTTAGTGCCTGATACTTTTTCGCCATTGGCCATTTGTGCCACAGCACCCACAAAAAAGTTTGAATAAGGTGCATATGCTGCCTGCGTGGCTTGCCTTGCTTCCTGCAATAATGCTTTATCGGCATCGTTCAATTCATCGGCCGATGTATAAACTGCTACTTCGAAATTAATTTTTTTTACGTCCATAGTATGGTTTTGTAAATGAGCCTTATTCGCATAAAAACCTGTCTATTTTTATACTGAGAAATAAAAACCACAAAGATTACTTTGTGGTTTTTAACAATTATTACTGAAAGCTACTTATTTATTTCAACATCATTCAACCGAAGCAAAAAATAATCTACACTGTTTACGGGTACAACACTCATTTTTACTTTACCAGAAGATAAAATATTTTTTTTATGCTGCCCTATCAATAGTATTGACCGAACTATTTATAATTATTTCTTTTCGTTAATTAAACTTTTCACCATTTTTTTAAGTTCGTCTATTTCCTTTTGCTGTTCTTTTACAGCATTGATTAGTACGGGTACCAATTCAGCATAATTCAAACCCAATGTTTCTTTTGCTTCGTCGCCTGTTACTACTTCAGGTATAATAGCTCGTACTTCCTGTGCTATCAATCCTACTTTATGATTTGTGTTAGGGGTGGCGTTCCAATTAAAACTTACCGGCCGCATAGCAATAATTTCTTTCAACCCATATTTTAAATCAAGGATATTAGTTTTCATTCTTCTGTCAGATGTTTGTATGGTACCGTTGGTAGCATACACAGCATTCCATTTGTAAGTTGATGTACCAATTGTGCCGCTTCCTGAAGTTCTTGGTACAATATTTCCTTGTACTACTAATTTTTCAGCATTAGTGGTTTTTACGCCACTATTATTTCTGGAAGTGCCGCCAATGCCCACATTGCCATTGCCGTCAATTCGCACTGCTTCATTTCCATTGGCTGTGGTATTACCTGCCGATCCACTGTTGGTGAAAAATATCATATCCTGGTTGGGTGCACCATTCCCTATAAAAAAATCGGCGGTAGCGTTGGTATATAGATAACCTACATTGGGCCTGTTTAATATATTAGAAGAATTATTTGCATAGCTCGAACTATTGATACCCATATCAATATAGTTGGTAGTATTGGTACCATTATCTGCTGTTGCCACAATATCACTACTGGCAGAATTACCTGAATTTAAATTTTGAATACCAATTTGCGCATAGTTATTTGCATCGGCATAAGCCCCTATTATATTTTTTGTGGTTTTATTGGTACCATCAACCAGCAATACCTCTGGCTCTGAAGCATCAAAATCTGTGCTACCAATACCAACATTACCATTTGACTTAATCGTCATTTTTGTAGTGTTGTTGGTGATGATGTTTAAATCAAAAGCACCTGTAGTACCTAGTTTTGTAGTGGCAGAACCCGTATTACCAACCAAGGCCCATGCATTAGACGATGAGGTGGATAATGCAGATGGACTTAATCTTTTTATCACCCCATTAGATACCGTTAGCAAACTATCTGTATTAGTACCTGTTTGTAACCCCTCTAATAAAAGGGGGTTTGAGGCAGCACTCACATGTAATTTAGCAGTAGGACTTGTTACCCCAATACCCACGTTTCCTGAGCCATCAATACGCATTCTCTCATTAGTAGATTGTGACGTTCCTCCAGTCATAAATACTAAAGATTTTGAAGCATTGCCGGTTCCTAACAGAAAATTGTTTCCCATAGTGTATAAGTAGCCATCGTTGGCTGCTCCCATTACTCCGCCGGAATAATTTCCACCATTGATTCCCATATCTACATAGTTGGAGGTTTCATTACCGTTATTGGCTGTTGCCACCACATCAGATGATGCACTGGTACCGGTTGAATTATTTTGAATATTTAGTTGTAGATAACTATCGATAGTACCCTTCCCTACGATGGCATTCACAGAAGTTGTAGTGCCTGCATCTACCACAAGTTTTTCCGGATTGGTAGCATTGAAAGTAGTGGTACCAATACCTATATATCCCTGAGGGTTTATTCTCATAGAGCGATTATTGGTGGTGCCAGATCCTGTAAAAATATCGAGGTTATTTTGTGCCCAGATTTCCGGACCGCCTGTTTGATTCACTCCATAAAAAAAACCATCATAACCACCTGTACCAGTAGCATTATTGGTAATCTGCATCCAGTTGCCGGCACTTGGACTTACATTGGCATCATGTAAATGAAGAGAATAATTAGGTGTGGGAATTCCAATACCCAGGTACCCCCCTGTGGTAAGTCGCATCTTTTCCGTATTATTTGTTATAAATGGGAGATTAAAGTTTCCGGTGGTACCTAATTTAGCACTGGCACTTCCTGTATTACCAGCTAAAGACCAGGCATTGACTAATGACAACGCAGATGGGCTTAATCTTTTTACCACACCATTAGATACAGTTAGTATACTATCTGTATTGGTGCCCGTTTGTAGCCCGGAAAGCTGCAATGGATTTGAAGCAGCACTAACCTGTAATTTATACGAAGGATTTGTAACACCGATACCTACATTACCTGAGCCATCAATACGCATTCTTTCGTTGGTTGATTGTGAAGTACCACCAGTCATAAATACCAACGACTTTGATGCATTGCCGGTTCCAAGCAGAAAGTTATTGCCCATTGTGTACAGGTAGCCGTCATTTGCCGCTCCCATTACGCCGCCGGCATAGCTTCCGCCATTGATACCCATATCTACATAATTGGTAGTTTCATTACCGTTATTGGCAGTTGCCACCACATCAGATGATGCACTGGTACCTGTTGAATTATTTTGAATATTCAACTGAAGATAACTATCGATAGACCCCTTGCCTACAATAGCATTAACAGAAGTAGTAGTGCCTGCATCTACCAAAAATTTTTCTCTGTTGGTGGTTGAAAAACCTTCGGTACCAATGCCCACAGACAAAGCTGCACTCGTAATATCACCCAATATTATTTCATCACTTTTTGTTATATTCGTATTATATCCAATAGCAGTAGAATTGTTAGCTGTAGAAGAAGCAGATGCCCCAGCTCCAATTACAGTTGCATTCGATACAGGTGATATACTGGTACCGTTACCAATGGCAATTCCATTATTACCATTAACTGTAGCAGTTACCCCTATAGCTATAGGATTGGTAAGATTATAACCAGTAATAGCACCAGTTCCAATAGCAATAGCATTTGTACTGTTGGCCAATGCAGCATTACCAACTGCAATAGCAGAAGGAGCATTGGTAGCTGTTTTACTTACAGGTGTTGAGTTACTACCAATAGCAATTGAGTTAGATGCATTTGCTGTAGCATTGGTACCTATTGCAACTGCATCTGTAATACTATATGCAGTTAGTGCATTTCGGCCAATGGCCATTGAATTGGTATTGTTAGAAGTGGCTCCATTTCCTATTGCAAATGAATTGGCACCATTTGTTACTGCAGCCGTGCCGATTGCAAATGAACTATCTGCGTTAATGGCCGAATTATTTCCCAATGCCATAGCTGCCGTTTTATTATACCCCACGGTTGCTGTACTTCCCAAAGCATAACTATGTGGGGAATTACTAATAGTAGCGCCATTGCCTAATGCCATTGAATTGGCATCGAAGCGGCCCACCTGCGTGTTATTTTCCTTTATTATTAATGCCTGTGCATCGGTAGTTCCAATAAAATTGGTATTTGGATTGGTAGATGCATTACCCACCAGCGACCATGCATTGGAAGATGTAGCTAATGCAGAAACATGTATTCTTCTTACAACTCCATTGGATACAGTTAATATACTATCACCGTTGGAACCTGTTTGTAGCCCGGAAAGCTGCAAGGGGTTTGAAGCAGCACTAACCTGTAATTTATAAGAAGGATTTGTAATTCCAATACCCACATTACCCGAGCCATCAATACGCATTCTTTCGTTGGTTGATTGCGATGTTCCACCAGTCATAAATACCAACGACTTTGATGCATTGCCGGTTCCAAGCAGAAAGTTATTTCCCATTGTGTACAGATAGCCATCATTGGCAGCCCCCATTATGCCGCCTGAATAGCTTCCGCCATTGATACCCATATCTACATAGTTGGAGGTTTCATTACCGTTGTTGGCAGTAGCCACCACATCAGATGATGCACTTGTACCTGCTGAATTATTTTGAATATTCAATTGAAGATAACTGTCGATTGAACCCTTTCCTACAATAGCATTTACAGAAGTTGTAGTTCCTGCATCTACCAAAAATTTTTCTGGATTGGTAGCATTGAAAGTAGAAGTGCCTAATCCAAATTTACCTGCTGCATCAATCAACATACGTTGCAAATTATTGGTACGAAAGTTTAGGTTAACATTATCGGTAGTTCCCATAAAATTAGTTGACGCATTCGTTCCAGCATTACCGGTAAGCAACCAGTTATTAGAGGAAGCACTCAACGCTGTCCATACAGGAGCACCTGCTGTACCCGTATTTACTTTAAAGGCATTATCAGTAGTGTTGTAAATAAGTAACCCATTTGCCGGTGAAGCAATAGCATTTTGTTGGGTAGTAGTCATCCTGGGGGCCAGAAACCCCTTAGTAGTACTGGCTATATCCAGCATTGAACTTGCATCTGGCAACGAGCCATTTGTATTAATTGCGATGTTCTGTGCCTTTACTTCACCGAGAAGAATTTGTAGGATACACAGCAGAAAGAATAGTGATTTTTTCATTTTTTTTGGATTTTAATTAGTTGTACTCTTTTGGATAATATATACTTCGATTGATTATTGCCGGATAATTATTTTTTGTGTTTCAATAGTATTTTCAGGACTTACAATTTGTAACTGATAAATACCATCTGGTAAAACTGAAGGCGTATTTAATACAAGTGATGTACCGCTGCTGCCTACTTGCTGCTTACTTTTATATACCAACTGGCCTGCACTATTTATCAAATTAAACTGGTAAGATCCTTTTGACTGGTTTACGAAACGAAGGCTGATACTGTTGCCTTTTACAGGATTGTTTGCAACCGTAAAACCGGATACTTTTTTAGTGATCAACACAGTTACAATTACGCTGTATTTTATAGATCCATCCCGGTTGGTGCTTTTTATGCGATAGAAATTTTTACCGGCAAAAACATTTGCATCCTGCCAGGAGTAGTTGCCGGTAGTATTTTTTTCGATGGTATTTACAGTGCTAAAGTCTAAGCCGTTTGCTGATTTTTCTACTTCGTATTTTACTGTATTTATTTCGTCCTGCATTTTCCAGTCTACCTGCACTTTATCATTTATCTGGTAGGCATTGATGGCAGTAAATACAAGTGGCAATATTATCATTGGTTTAAAAACAATTCTAAAACGGCCTTTATCGTAAGAACCTGCTGCTGTATCCACCGTAAAAATATAATTGCTGGTATCATTTAAATTTACTGGAATTGAGGTATGCAGGTACCTGTCTTCTAAAGAGGCTGACAGCCCATTTTCATTTAAACGATCGGCTAATATTTGTAGCTGATAGGTTATTTTCTTTAACTTATTTATGGAGAAATTGATGGTATCATGTAAAGGCATTGCCCTTCGCTCTATCACCAATTCATCCGTATTGTTTACTATACTCAGGTTCTCGCCAAAATTGCTCATCTTTCTGTTATCGTATCCATCAATCTTGTTGGAATACCGGTCGTTAAAAAATACCATGTTGCCATCGGCAAGTTTTTGTATACCGTCATTCAATGCATATAAATTAGTGATGATATTTTTTTCTGGTAAATTACCTAACGGCCGGAACACAACACTGCTTCCGGAAGTTTTACTGCTTTCATTGATGGTAATACTTCCTGCACTACCAACTGCATTTACAAAAAATGCAGCGCCCGATTGAATGGTATTAGTAACAGATCCGGAAGAGCCATAACTTCCACCACCGGGCACTACTATATAATCTGTCCCGTTAGATGTTAAAGTTTGATAGGCTCCCAGATAATAAGAGCCGGTTAATTTTGGATCCCAAACATAAAATGCTGTACCAGCGCATCCACCAGACGTAGTTATATTTCTCATGTCTAAAGCAGAAGCATAGGGATTACCTATTAATGCAGATTTATCAGCAGGAACACTAATAGCCGACTGATTCCCTGTATATAAAGATCCTTTTGTTCTTAGTATGGTTTGATCTGCCAAAGTAATATTTACAGAAGGGGCGATACTTCTACTACCCCTGATAAATAAAAAATATCCCGGTTCTGCAGATATTGGCGCTGCTGTTGAAAGCACCGGTATTAACAAGTTGCTAGCCTGATCAAAACTGTACATGGAGTTGCCGGGTGTGTTGTAATCAAATCCATTTGATGCCCAGTCAGAATTCTTGCTGGTAATTAATGTTCCATAACCCGGATTACCATTTGTACCGGCAGCCTGCCCTTCCTGCCATGCTTCATTGATTGTTTGCCCGGAGGTGGGGCTGGTAAGTAAACGCCATGCCCGGTAAGTATTTTGTGGTATATAACGCTCTACTGTAACATCCCCATTTATATACCCTCCAGATGTAGCACCGGGTGCAACACGGGCAGTGCCGGTTGCATCGGACAATAATGTTAAATTACCATTTGCATAGACGGTTCCAGCAGCAACAGCTAAAGTATTTTTTACGCTTGCAGCAGATTTTACAGCTATACCATAAGCAGATTTATTTAGCGATAAATTATTAAATCGTGTACTATTGGTACCTGATAAATAGGCGGAGGTAGTATCAGCATTACCCGTAAAGCTTACGGTGCTGGTACCTGCTGTAAACGTGCCATTATTTTTAAAAGCGATATTATTTAAAACAAGATTTACATTCCCATTTAACACAAGGTTTATACCTGAATACATTTTAATTTCCTGGGCGTTAGTAATATATGGAATGATGGCAAAGCAAATAATTTGACTGATTTTTTTTAGGCAGGCAATGTTTTTAACAACAGGATGCAATAAAATAGAAGCAGGAAAATGGGCAGTTGTTTTCATAAAAAGAATTAAACGGTTTAATGCCTGGTGATTCATGATACGAACGATTTTACAATTTATAAATTGCTAATAATAAACTACATTCTGTTGTAGTAATCCCACTACAAATCAACAGGAAATTGATTTTAAAAATGGTATTACAACGAAGGAATATGCACTTTTTCTTTAACTAACAATGCCCATTTTTCCAACATACTAATCAGTTCATTTAGTTGTACCGGCTTACTTATATAATCATCCATACCGGATTGTAAGCAGGCCTGCCTGTCGCCCTGCATTACATTTGCAGTCATGGCAATTATAACAGGCTGGGCATCCAAACAAGTACGGATCATCCGGGAAGCCTCAAGGCCATCCATCTCCGGCATTTGAATATCCATCAGTATTAAGTCGAATTGATTATTGCTTACTATGTCCAACACTTCCTTGCCATTGTTAACCACCACCAATTGATACCCCAAATTGAACAGGATTTTTGTTATTAGTTTTTGGTTAACAGGATTATCTTCTGCCACCAAAATTTTTAACGGATATTGCTTTGAGAAATCGGCTGTTAATTTGTGTGCTGTATGATTTTTACGAATGGAGGAATTTTCATGATTGCGCAGCTGGCTTAAAATGGCATCCATCAACAAACCGGATTTTATTGGCTTATTTACAATAGCCCCAAAAATTTCGGGATGCTCTTCATAACCTGTATCATTAAGTGTATTTAATAAGATGACCGGTATTTCCGGATATTGCTTTTTGATACTTTCTGCCAGTTGAAATCCATTTGTAACGGGCATGTCCATATCAGTAATTATGAGATCGAATGAGGCCTGGGTTAAAATCTCCATTGCTTCTCCGGCCGATGATGATGAGTAAGTAATCATATTCATTTTCTCTAACCTTTTTTTAAGCAAATCAGCTGCTGTTAGATTGTCATCAACTATCAATACTTTTTTATTTTCCAAATCAGCTATTTCGGTATTAATATGTTTGCTTAAAGGCTGCATACCTGCTTTACTCAGCATACTAAACGTAAATGCTGTACCCTCATTTACCGTACTTTCTACGGTAATAGACCCGCCCATTAATGCAACCAGTTTTTTGCAAATGATCAATCCAACCCCTCCATTGGTATTTACCGGCTGTGTTGTATTTTTAAGTGAAAATGATTTATTAAGAGAAGTTAATTTATCCGCAGCAATGCCCGCCCCTGTATCACTAACTTTAAACTCAAGTTTTAGTTGATTGTCTTCTTTATATTTAATTAACTGAACGCTTATAACAATTTCTCCCCTTGTGGTTACTTTAATTGCATTGTCAATAAAATTCATGAGTACCTGCTTAAGCCTTATTGGATCGCCCACTATTTGTCGCGGCACATTTTCTTCAATAGTATATAGCAAATCAATACCAGCTTTGGCGGCTTTGGAAGCAAATACGTCTAAAACATCTTCAATACAAATGGATAAATCAACATCCTTCGCTTCCAGTTCTTTACCCGATTCTATTTTGGAATATTCAAGAATATCGTTCATTATGATATCATTAATTACCTGTAGCAGCGATTGTCCGGAATGATTTATCTCTTTGACGTATTCATGCTGTTCCTCTGTAAGTTGTGTTTCATTTAGAAAGGAGGCCATCCCCAATACACCATTCATAGGTGTCCTTATTTCATGATTAATTTTGGACAAAAGCTGGCTCTTGTTCTGCTCTGCAAGTATCGCCTTATCATTTGCCTTTTGGATATTTCTATTTGCATAAAGCAGTAATTCATTGCGCTCCAGCAATTGGCTTTCCAAACTTGCCTGTGCATTTTTATAACGGCTTATTTTTACAAAATAGAAAATGATTGCGCTTATTGACACTACCACAATAAGTATCAGCTTAACCCACCAGGTAAACAAAAATAATAGTAGAAATGAATTTCCCATAACTGTAAAATAATTCAATATTGTATTCATAAATAAGCGGTATTAAGTGTAAGCTTGTTTCTAGTTTTTCAGTTTCTTTATTTCGGATATTTCCATATTAATCATCCACTGTTGGTGTTTTTTTTCCTTTAAACCGCCAGGCGTAATTTATACCCACAACATTATATACTTCGGCACTACCCGGATTGTATATGTATATAGGAAACGACCATTTACCATACGATGGGGTTATAAAAAACCCCTTTTCTACAATGGCTTTTGTTTTGTAACCATTTGTTAATTGCATCGACAATCCAACAGCTAACCAAGGCGTTGCATTGCAGCCCAAATCGACCCAGTTATACAAATAATTTTCACCCTTGTCTTTTATAGAAAATGCATATTGTGATTGTAAGTAAAGAAAAAAGTTTCTATACTGCAGGTCTGTATTTGTTGCGATTGCTCCTCCATTAAATTGACCCGCCACAATTCCAGCAAGGGTGCTAATGGCGTAGGAGATAGTTGATTCTTTTTGAAATGTTCTTCCTACGTAAACAGACAAAGTATTATCTGCTTCATAATTATACCTGCCCTCGGCATACCAACCCGATTTAAATTGATACCAAAGAATGGGGTTTACTCTGAAACTTCCTTTGCTTATATAGGAATATTGTTCCAGACCGGCCTCAGACTGTGAATAGGCATTATGCCACCACCCGTAAAGGATCATCAGCAATATAATTTTTTTCATTTTCCAGGATTATAGATTCTGCTTTGGCAAGTTTATTTAAAAGACATATTTCTTTTAAAAAGCTGTTCCAACGAAATACCAGTTCATCAATCGGGTGCCACAATAGTACCCAGGCAAAAATATCCAGGCTATTGATCACACCTATATTTATACCATGTTGTGGCTCAAATATCATTGGCAATAAACCCTGGAACATAACAACTACAACGATACTAATTACAAGCAATGCCCAGTTGCGTCGTTTAAACTTTTCAAAAGCTTTTTCGGCATCTTCCTTT
>JBBQEA010000180.1:0-10403 GCA_038320245.1 Chitinophagales bacterium
AGCGGTAGATTTTTTTCAGGCAGTGCCTTATATTTATCGTAAAATAAAAGTGTTAAGAGAAGTAGGGCTTGGCTACATTACCCTGGGGCAAAGCGCTGTAACGCTTAGTGGTGGAGAAGCACAGCGGGTAAAGCTATCAACCGAACTGGGCAAAAAAGATACCGGCAAAACATTTTATATTTTAGATGAACCAACAACCGGTTTGCATTTTCAGGATATACAACACCTGCTGGAAGTAATTAATAAACTGGTAGACAGAGGTAATTCTGTTTTGGTGATTGAACACAATATGGATGTTATAAAGGTAGCCGATCATGTAGTTGATATCGGGCCCGAAGGCGGTGATGGTGGCGGATTGGTTTTGTATGAAGGCGTACCGGAAGGATTGGTAAAAGTGAAAGAAAGCTTTACCGGAAAATTTTTAAAAGCTGAGCTAAATTAAATTGTACAACGTAGGATGCTGATTGGATTATCCAGGTTAAGTGGCAGGAGTGCAGCGCTTGTGCTTGTGCATTCTAATAGTAAAAATGTAAACTCAGTTTAGGCGTATATTTTTTATAAGATTAGTAAGCAAAAGTGTAGCGTTATTTTAGAAAAGCCACTTTCTTGCCGGCCTAAAACTACTTAAGCCCAAGCCTTTCCAAAACAGCTTCTTTTTTTGATTTTGAAACTACTAATTGTTCCCCGGTTTGCAATTTTACATAACCGCCGTCTGTACGAACCAAATGGGTAATAAAGCCCAGATTTACCACGGTAGAATGATGAATCCGGATGAATAAATCCGGTGGTAATAATTCTTCAATATCACCCAGTGTTTTGGATACCAGGATATACTTTTTATTATCGAGGTAAACTTTAGTGTAAGCACCTTCTGCCTGGCAATAAATGATATGACTTACTTCTACAAATTCATATCCTTCTTTAAAAGGCAACGCAATTTTTTGCTGTGCAGATGGTTGTTTAATATTTCGTAACAGGTTTTCTATGTGAATATTTCCCTGTTGCTGGTTCATTTTTAATTCTGCTTTTTTAACAGCTTCTCTCAAATCAGCATCATCAATAGGTTTAAGTAAATAATCAACAGCACTTAATCTAAAAGCCTTTGCAGCAAACTGGTCGTGGGCGGTGGTAAAGATGATGGAGAAATTTATTTCATCCAGCAATTCCAGCATTTCAAATCCATTCATCCAGGGCATTTCTATGTCGAGAAAAATCAAATCGGGTTTCAACCGCTTAATGGCAAGAATACCTTCTTTAGCGGAATGGCACTCATCCAATACCTCCACGATATTGCAGTTCTGTATGATATCCTTTTTAAGCATACTGGCATTTTGCGGCTCATCATCTATAATTATTGCCCGTATCATTTTAATTCAGTTTAAAAGTGAATATTACCTTTGTACCTGTTGCTGTACCTGCTTCATTTTTATCAAACGTTTCAACGGTTGCATTCATTTCATTTAGTAAATTTTCCAAATTCAATCTTGCCTGCGATAAATGAACGCCTTTTGACTCGTGCATTAAAGGAGTATTCGGTTTGTTTAGCCTGGAAATTTCTCTTCCAATGCCATCGTCATCCACTTCGCAAATAACTTTATCACTATCTCCTTTTACCAGAATGGAGATGTTGCCTTTACCTTTTGGAACAATGCCATGCCAGATAGCATTTTCAATAAAAGGCTGAATAATCAATGCCGGTACCATCACCGATTTTAAATCAATATTTGGGTCAATATCAAACTGGTATTTCAGGTGGTAGTTTAAACGCATAGCTTCCAGTTGTACATACAACCGACAGGTTTCAATTTCATCATACAAACTAATTTGCCGCTTATCTGAATTTTGAAAAAGAGTTCGCATCAATTTTGAAAATGTAGTAAGGTAGTTGATAGCCTTATCTTCTTCCTTCAATTGCATCAGCGACTTGATAGAGTTCATGCAATTGTAAATAAAATGGGGGTTCATCTGGCTGCGGAGTGCTTTAGCTTCCAATTCCATCAAATCCTTTTCGTACTTTGCTCTTAACCGCTCCACCTCTCTTTGTTCCAAAACCATTTGGTGTTTTGTTCTTAATTGCCTTATGCGGTTCCATACAAGAAAACATGTAATTAAAACTAGTATAGCAGCAACCGTAAAGATGCGGTTTATTCTTGCAGCCTCTCTGGCATCTGCTTCCGCCTCTTGCTTTTCCTTTTTTTGTTCATTAAAAGTAAGTATTTGAATTTCCCTTATTTTTTCTATGCTGGCCATACTGTCTTTGGCTACAGTGGCAATCATAAAATATTTAAAGGCATCATGCTCACTACTGTCTTTATATAAATTATATAATAAAATTGCGGCTACGTATTTATTTTCCTGGTCCTTGTATTGTTCTGCATTATTCAAAGCTTTCTGTGCGTAAAAAACAGCAGAATCTTTTTGTTTTCTGCTTTGATAAATATTTGCCATACTATTTAATACAAAACCTAAATCCCTATTTGTTTCCTTGTATTTTGCATAGTCGGGGAAGTATAGCCTGTAATATTTTAGAGCAGTTTCTTCATCGCCTTTAGCAAAATATATGTCGCCTATTATTCGTGTAGCGAGAAGAATATAAGCACCTTCAGAACGGGTTATTCCTATGTTATAGGCTTGCCGGGCATATAATAGCGCTGTATCAAATTGCTTCATTTTTAAATATACCTGGCTAATACACAAAATAGTAAAAGTATTGTCTTCGTATTCATGTTTATTGCGATGGTAAATTTTGCAAAAATGATAAGCTCTAAAGTAATGATCAAGTGCTAAACTCAATTCACCTAATTCCCTGTAATCATGGCCGAATGCTAAATGAGAGAAGCCCATTTGAAATGTATCCTTTATTTGCACGCTCAATGAAAGTTCCCTGGAAGCGTATTTTAATGATTCCGCATAATTACCCATTTCATAAAGCAGATAGTCAATCGTTCCAATATCCCAGCATTGCTTTTGCAGTGAGTAGTTAGTTTTTTCATTTATTTCCACAGCCCTTTTATAACACTGAACAGCGGAATCCATTTTTATATCATCCCGGTAAGCTTGCCCTAATTTTTCATACAAATCTATTTTTGCCGTATCTCGTAGCGTGTGCCTTATTAGGTTATTCAGGCTATCAATCCTGCCCTGTTGGGCATATAAAAACAGCATGCTGAAATTAAAGAAGATCAGAAATATTATTTTGATTATAGGAGCAAAGTGAAATTTACACATGCAATTCGGTACATTTTAAATTTATCCACTCTCAAGCTAATAATTTAAAATAGTAAATCACAGGTAAATTGATAAATACAGCTTTCGAATTGACCATTTGCCTTTAAGTACCTCATTTATCAATTTAACTAAATGAAGTTTGAGTATGGTTAACTATCAATTCAAAATGGCTAACTGCCAGTTATCTATTGCATGAAAAATAGGTGAAATGTATTTTGTTTGAAATTTAAAACATAACCATAAAAAAAGCATCAATATGAAAAAGATTGTAAACACGCTCTCAGTAATTTTCTTTTTAACCACCGGCTTGTATGCTCAAAATGCCCGCTTTGGTTTTAATGGCGGTATTCTCTCTGCAGTTTCAAAAGTTACATCGGATAACGAAACGAGTTCTTCGAAAAGTAAAATTGGTTTTACTGTTGGTGTTATGGCCGATGTCCCAATTGGAAGTAATTTTAGTTTTCAACCGGGCCTGTCTTTTTTACAAAAAGGCGGTCAGGATACGCAAAACGATGGCACAAATACTACCAAAGTAACTATCAGTGTTAATTGCCTGGAACTCCCTTTAAATTTGGTTTATAAAACTGGCGGCAAAGCAGGGGGCTTTTTTATAGGCGCAGGCCCATCTTTAACCTATAATCTTTCAGGTAAAATAAAAGCAACTGTAGATGGTACAACTATATCGCAAAGTATAAAGTTTGGCAGCGGTAGCGAGGATATGTTAAAAAGATTTGAATTAGGCGGCAACTTTTTAACTGGCTACGAATTTTCCAATGGTCTGTCGCTAACCCTTAATTATAATATTGGGTTTAACAATATTTCGGCAGATCCACAATCCAAATGGAAAAGTAGTTATGTGGGTTTACGTTTAGGATATTTTCTTAAAGGGAACATAAAATAACCAACATTATTGCTATGCCTTATCTCATAAAACGCAGCTCTTTGTCTTATGTCTTTTTTTTACTGAACTGTAACAATTATGAACGACATATCCTCTGACAACATAATAGAATTTTTAAAAACAATTAAAAAATTATTATGAAATCGAAAAATTTATTCCTCAGCTTTTTTACATTGCTATCATTTTCAATAGCAGCAAACGCACAAAAATCTTACTATCCAAAACCCAATGCTGCAGACCAGGTACAATTTGGAAAAACCCTTCCAAAGCCTCCATCAAATGAGAGAGAGGATTTAATGGAGGCAATGAGGAAAACCAGGGCAAAGAATTTACCAGCTGCAACTTTTGACAAAGCATCTAAAAAATTTATTGTAACAACGCCCGGCAGTATTGATCTGGAACGTCGTTTATCTCATCATTTTAAAAAAGGACATAATAAAGGTGGAGGAAAAAAGCATGATGCAAATTTTCATCTTACAAAAGATATCAATACTGCAACGCAATCGAGCTATCCTCATAATAACCCTGCAAATGCAACAGGAAATTTCGCTATACTTAACAACATAATTTATTTTAGTGCCTACGATGATATTAATGGAACAGAACTATGGCGAAGTGATGGAACTGCTGATGGAACCTACCTTGTAAAAGATATTTATCCCGGGCAATCCAGCTCAGATGCCAATGGCATTATTGCCGCAAACGGATTATTGTACTTTGCTGCTAACAGTCCTGATAATGGTAATGCAGCCTGGGTTTCAGACGGCACAACCTCGGGTACTCATTTATTGAAAAGCATTTATATGGGATTAGATTACAGCAACCCAAACCAATTTGTAAATGCAAATGGCACTGTGTTTTTTTCTACCTCCGTATATGGATACAACAATCAACTATGGAAAACAGATGGCACCGATATGGGCACCATCCTGGTGAAAGATTTACAACAGGCAGGCATTGGCAGCAATATTTTTGAGTTAACATCAGTAAATGATATGGCTTATTTTATTGCCTATAGCTGGAATACCGGCTACCAGGTTTTTAGAAGCGATGGTACAGATGCAGGCACCTATAATGTAAAAGATATTGGGTACAATTACTGGGATTACAATGCGCCAATGCAATTAACTTCCTATAACAATAAACTTTATTTTTCTGCCAATGACGGAACCGGCAGGAGATTGTGGGAAACAGATGGAACATACGATGGCACCCACAATGCTTCGGGATTTAATGATATTTTTATGCAGCAGGATTATGTAGACATCTATTCAAATAAACCATTTTATATCCTTAATAATGTATTATACATTTCAGGTTTCACTTATGCTGACGGCAGCGGTTTATATAAATATGATGCTGCAAATGCAAACGGAATTGTATTGATAAAAGACTTTACAGCAACTACAGCTATTGACTATGCGGTGCCAGTAGATATGTGTGTTGTAAATGATATACTTTATTTTAAAGTGATCAGTAATATCGGTGACTTGCACGACGAACTATGGACTACAAAAGGAGAAGCAGCCAACACACAATTGGTGAAAACATTTGTTCCGGGAGAATATACCTACAGCTATTATAATGGCGGGGGAACCTTGTATTTTATTGAACATGATAATATAAACGGAACTGAAGTATGGAAAAGTAATGGTACAGTTGGCAGTACAACTATTCTTAAAGATATTATACCCGGCAGCGGTAATTCATATCCGTATTACTTCACTTTCACCAATAACAAATTGTTTTTTAATGCAGTTGATTTTGATCATGGGTACGAATTATGGGTTTCTGATGGAACAAATATGGGAACTAAATTAGTAGCAGATATTGACTTAACCAATGATGGATCTAACGCCGGCTTTATGTACAAAGGAGTAGGTATCACAGAAGAGGGAGATGCTTTGTTTAATGCATATACCCCGGCGTTGGGTGCGGAATTATATAAATCTGACGGAACAGCCAACGGCACAAAGTTGTTAAATGATATTCGCCCCGGCCCGGATTGGTCGTACCCCAATGCCTTTGTTTTTAAAAATGAATTAAACTATTTTATTGATGACAATGAAATAAATACAGCCATTTATTCATCCAACGGAAAAGCAGCTGGCCTAAAAAGAGTCATTGGCTACATTGACAGAAGTATGTATGCTGTTGTGAATTTTAGCGTTACCGACAATGGCCAAGTCTTTTACATCCTTAACAGGAGGAATACAGGAATATATGAACTGTGGCACAGCGATGGTACAGATGCAGGCAGTATGATGATAAACCCCAACATGTATTATAATGATTATGTAGTAACAATCGGTAACACAGGTTTTTTTGTAGCAGGTGATGCCGATCATGGTTATGAATTATGGAAAAGCGATGGCTCACTTGCGGGCACAAAAATGGTAAAGGATATTAATCCTGGTTACAATGGTGCTTATCCTTACAGCTTGTTTGCCTTTAAAAAGAATATCTATTTCGGAGCTTATGATGGCACTGGTTATTCCAATACATTTTGGAAATCGGATGGAACTGAAAACGGTACAATTAAATTAAAAGATATTACTCCCGCTTATTTCTATGAAACTTTCCAGGATCCTGCAATACAGGTATACTGTGAATCTGATGGTAAATTGTATTTGAACGCAATGGATAACAGTACCTACGATTCTGAATTGTGGGTTACAAACGGAACCGCACAGGGAACCAAATTAGTGAAAGATATCAATCCCTATTATAGTTCATCTCCTTCAAATTTTACCGATGTAAAAGGTACGCTGTTTTTTACTGCAGATGATGGCACACATGGTACGGAACTTTGGTCAAGTAATGGCACCCCGCAAAGCACACAAATGGTTAAAGACATTACCCCGGATTATGGAAGCAGCTATTTGCTAAACCTGTGCAATGTTGCTGGTAAATTATATTTTATAAATGGCGGAACCTATCCCAATACACTATGGTCATCTGAAGGAAATGCTATTAACACCAACCAGGTAAATGATGAAGTGGTAAATGGCCTTACCGGGTTTTCACATTTAACGCCTGCCGGTAACAAACTTTTCTTTGGAGGTTACAACCTGCAATATGGAGCTGAATTGTATGTTGGCGATGCAGCTGGAAAAAAGTTTTCTGCTGCAAGAATTAGTTCTTTAAATATTCCTGAAGAAAAAATAGCGGCCAATTTTGATGTACTGTTATATCCTAATCCGGCAAAGGGTAAAACTGCATTACAAATTAAAGGCGATGCAACCAATATAGCTGTTTCAATAACAGATATGAGTGGCAAGACTATTTGGCAAGGCAGGTTTATTAATAGTAGTCAAATAAATTTACCGGTAGAAAAATTAAGCGCAGGAGCATATATTGTGAGCGTGACAAATGCTACAGAAAGTAAAATTATAAAATTGGTAAAAGAGTAAAGTTAGCCGGAAGTGATCGAAAGTTCAATTTGGCTTTTAATTATAAAATGAATTATTGCAGAGATGTCATCTCCATGAGATGGCATCTTTCTTATTTAGTTAACATCATCCATAAAGCATAATTAAAAATCCGGAAACAAGCTTACACTTGTTGCCGGATTAAATACCGATGTGGCTAAATTATCCCTTACAGGTTGCTCCTCAGCAGAGCGTACTGCTGTTTATTCCAGTAACACAAATGCAATCGCATGTTAAGACTACATTTTAAGGGTACACCTATAACCAATAAAATATTACTGACTATTGTCGAACAGCTATTGAAGTAATATTGTTGTTAGCGTCGATAGCAATGTCATAGTCGTAACCGTTTCCGATATCCAGTATTTTTACATAATTAGTATTGTTTACCACAATGGTAAATGTAACCTGCCCTGCTGCATAACTACTGTAAGCAGATGATGTGGTAGGGTCAACATTGTTGATGTTTACAGTATTTCCGTTTGATGTTTTAATTTGTACGCTGGCTTTTTGTGTGCCGTTATTTATAATTCTTGCTCTCGGTTCTTGTAATGTATTTTTTTTGCAACTGTTCATTGTAATTGCAAAAAGCCCTGCTAAAACCACCATTAATATAATTTGTATCTTTTTCATTTTTTTAAATTTAGTATCGTAACGTAATTGTCACGTCAAAATTGTGTTGCCGGAGAGACAATGCCTAAAACTTAATTTTCAAGGGCAAGCCAATAATTTTCGGCAGAATCCTTTGTTAATTTTGCCTATAATAGCCGCCAATTAATCAGTTTTTTGTATTTGTAAATCGATTGATTTGTGTTATAAATCTAGTACTAGAGCAGATAGGTATCAGCATTGTGCAATTACTACCTGTTATTAATGCCTGCCAATTTTAACAGCAGCTAAAAAAAGATTTTTCATCAATTTGGAAGCAAAATATATAGTACAGCGCCTATAGGCCAAAAAAATCCCCGCTAACAGGCCGGGGATTTTTAATCAGTTTAGCAAATGCAATTTTATTAAGCTGCTTTTGCTGCTGCCATGGTACGTTGCATTACGTACTGTGCAACTTCGCTGCTTTGTACTGTTTGCCCGTTGCTGCCAATAGCAATTACCCTTATCCAGTACTTTTGCCCTTCCTGCAAGTTGGTAAACTCAAATTTTGTACGGGTATCGCCGTAAGTATCCCATTCTGTTGCGTCCGTAATAGGGTCTTTGGCAATTTGGTAATTGAAAGCCTTTGCTCCCTTAACAGGATCAATAACCGCCACTAGTGTACATGGATTATTGCCCTGATTTATCGATTTAATAAACGGAGTTACCAGCTTAGCAGGTTCCCTTTGTTTTGCCAGTTTAAAATTACTGCTGTTAAGTTTGTCAAGATTGCCCTGGCACACTGTATTTACATACATTGCCCAGTTTCTTAACCCGTCTGCTACAGTAGCTTTTAACGTGTTTTTACGGCTTACCGCCTGCCTGTCTTTATTGCCTGCATCCGTTAGTGCAGTTTCATAATCGGCAGTGGTGGTTACAAAGGCAGCAACTGTAGGTACAGGTGCGGTAAAGTTGGGATTAGTATCCATGTGCTGGATAATTATCCGGGCGAAAGACAGCATTTCGGCATCTCTCAGGTTGTTGTAATCAACGATTACTTTTTCCATAATTAATTTTTTTAATAGTGATTGGAATATACAAAAAACGCCTGCTCTCCTATTTTTATTATTTTACTATGTAATTGCAAATAGCTGAAACAAATGATAAAACAATTGATTTTTTATTTCAAATTGTTGATAATAAATATATTATAAACAAAGATGTTACCAATTGCACAATAAAAAGTTTTTTTAAATTAAGCAAAAATGCAGGTAGTTCTCGTAAAAACACTAACCCATAGGCTTGTTACCCTACGGTCGTAAGCTTGTTATTCTATGGTCGTAGGCTCGTTACCCTACGGTCATAGGCTCGTTACCCTATGGTGGTAGGCTTGTTACCCTATGGTGGTAGGCTTGTTACCCTACGGTTGTAGGCTTGTTACCCTATGGTCATAGGCTTGTTACCCTATGGTTGTAGGCTTGTTACCCTATGGTCGTATGCTTTTAAGCCTATGGCCGTAGGCTTGTTACCCTATGGTAGTGGGCTTGTTACCCTATGTTGGTAGGTTTGTAACCCAATGGGGTAAAATCGGAAATAAATTGATGCTATAAAAATAAAGAAGATTACCTAACGAGGCAAAGAGGCCAAATAAATAAGTAATGGCTAAAATATGAACTTTCAAAATCTTTCGTATATTTCGTGAAATAATATGTGTCACCTAATATGCGCAAGTGGGGCAGTTTCGTATACTAAATAGAATAATTTAAACCTGTTTGAGAAAGAAAGGATTAGGAGAAAAATAATTTTGGAAAAATGTGGACTTGCGCCTATTTTTAACGTTAGCTGTTATTAATCGACACCCTACAAACTTCAATGAGACATTTATTACTAACATACTTAATGACTTTAACAAGTTTCATATTGCTCGGACAAAGCAAAGATACTTGGACATCTTTTTGGAACAAAGACACTACACTCCTTGGATTTAAAGATAAAAATGGAGTCGTGAAAATTGAACCTAAATTCGGAGGTTTTACTAGTGCAAATAAGTTTGACGACATTATTGCTGTAACAGAAGTAAAAAATGATACTTGGAAAAGCTACTACCTTACAAAATCTGGACGAATTGTTGGCAAAGACAGTTTGCATCTATTTGATAATGGTGCAGATTGTGAGAGTGAAGGCTTTATTCGATTTAGAGATAATAAAACTCACAAAGTCGGAATGTTTGATAGAAATGGAAAAATTGCAATACC
>JBBQEA010000181.1:0-10330 GCA_038320245.1 Chitinophagales bacterium
AAATAACTTAATGGTTTCTTTATGTTTTATTAACAACTCCTCCAGATAAAAGTTACTTTGATTACCTGTTTTAAGCAATAAAACTTTCGGTGGAAATCCTTTTAAATTAGCAAGATTAAAAAAATCATCATCATTGGTAACAATAATAAGATTGTTTATCAACGCATAGCTCCAAATTTCAACATCTTTTGCAGGAGTTGATAATCCAATATGATCTACATGAAAACATTCCTCAAAATAAAGGTTGAGTTTTGTAATAAGCCGCCACGAAAGATTGGCATCGAGGAGCAGTCTCATAATCAGGCTGCAATAATCTTGATGATAGATTCCCTATTTGCAGCAAAACCTAAAGCTGCCAGAATATGTTCTTCTTTTAAGGAAGGATAATCTGCTAATATCTCTGCATGGGTCATTCCGGAGGCAAGCCATTGGAGTATATCCATAACGGCAATCCTTGTTCCCTTGATACAGGGTTTCCCAAAGCGAATCTCCGGATCAATAGTTATATGGGAATAGAAACTTGTCATGTATTAAAGTTAGGCTATTTTACATTGCAATCATAAAGACAAAATTGTTCATCGTTCATCATTTCTACAACTTCTCCCAAACCTCCTTCCCAAATATTTCCAAACTTGGGTCCCTTGCACCCATTAGCAGCAACACACAATCGTCGGTTAAATGTGGTTGGATAGACTCGATTAAATTATTTCTGTCTTCTACAAAAAAAGCATTTTTACCAAGAGCCTGAATATCGGTAATTAAATTGTTGGCCGAAATATCTTTTACAGCGGTTCCTCCGGCATAAAAGATTTCACTCATCCAAATCTCATCGGCTGGTCTTAAAACAGCGGCAATTTCTTTTACAAAATCGTTGCGCAAAAAACGGGTGGGTCCATAGCCATGTGGTTGAAACCACGCCACTACTTTTGGTGCAATGTATTGACAGGCTGCAATAGAAGCCGCACATTTAGCCGGATTGTGGGCATAATCATCAATTACCCAAACGCCTTTTTTATTTCCTAAAACCTGGTGACGGCGGTAAATGCCTTCATAGTTTTTTAATGCTGCAGCACAGGTTTCTAGGTCAACGCCCAACTGGTTGGCTACGGCTACTGCTGCCAACGCATTTTCCATATTGTGTTTACCTACGGTATTTAAGGTGAATGGGCAATGGTGAATGGTGAATGGTGACCCGATAGCTATCGGGTGGTCAATGGGCAATGGTGAATTGTCTATTGTGAATTGAATGTTGAGCCCTTCTTGCTGAAAGTTTTTGGCTACATAACCTGCTATGGAATTTTCATCGGTTGAAAAATCATGTTGCGAATTTACAGACAGTTGGTTGGATAAATGATTGGACTGATTAACAACAAACAATCGTTTTGTGTTGCTTTTGAATATGCCGAAAATGTGCATGAGCTCATCAATCTCCTGGTGATCTTTGTCGATGTTTAACAGCAGGCCAACTTCGGGATGATATTGTACAATGGAGCCATCACTTTCATCGGCTTCAATTACAAGCCACTCCCCAGCACCAACTTTTGCATTTCCAATTTTCCCTTCTTTAATAATGCTCACCAAACCTGCACCGCTGATGATACTTGGCTGCAAGCCTGCATAATGCAAAATATCAAACAACATAGCGCTGGTAGTGCTTTTGCCGGATGTACCACCCACTGCGATCGTTCTTTTACTGGCGGCAATCATTGCCAGCAGCTCAGAACGTTTGATGATGGGAATATCTAATTCCTTTGCCTTTTGTACTTCATAAACGGTGTCTTCAACCGCCGTTGACACTACAACAAGATCGGTTTGATTCGTGATGCCTTCGCCGTTTTGTAAGAAGCATTGTATGTGTTCAGCTGCTAATTTTTCTTTTGTTTCGTTGAAGGTACCGGGCAAAAAATAGCGGTCGCTGCCGCTGATATTTTTACCGATACCGGCAAGGTATTGTGCAATGGCACTCATGCCCGTACCTGCTACTCCAATGAAAAAAATATGGTTAAAATCGTTGATGGTTTTGTTCATTATTTATTGCATTTATTTTTTGATAGAGCAGTTAATAAAAGCTCAATAAAGATAAAGTGTACAAGAGTGCGACGCCTATGAAGTCGATTAAAGAATTAATGCCTGGTTCAAAAAAAAATTAAGCAAGCTGCTTCTTTATATGTAAACTTCTAAATGCAATTATAAAGGCAGCGAGCAACAAAATACCTCCTGCTAAAAACGGCGCCCCCGGCAAATAAACCGGTGCATTGCTATGTGAAAAATAAAAGAACAGGTTATTCATAAGCAACGGCCCCACAATGGCACTTGCACTTTGTAAACTTGCCAGAGAGCCTTGCAATTCGCCCTGTTCATTGGCTGGCACCTGGCCGGCCATTACGGCTTGTAAGGCAGGCTGGGCGATACCTCCAAAGCAATAAGGAACTAAAAACACAAACATCATCCACCCCTGGTTGGCAATGCCAAATAAAAACATTCCGATGGTATAAAGCATCAATCCTATATAAATACTTTTTTCATTTCCAATCCTTGGATTTACAAATCTTGTTAGTCCGCCTTGCACAATTGCAACTAATATACCAACAACACCAAGCGAAATTCCAACCATTTTTTCGTCCCATTTAAATCGGTACATGGTAAAATAACTCCAGTTACTTTGCACTGCATGCGATGCCAAATAAACCAACACCATCGAAATAACAAGACCGCTGAGGGCAGGAAATTTTTTTAGTCGCAACAAAGAACTTAAGGGGTTAGCCCGCTTCCAATTAAACTCCCGCCGGTTTTCTTTTGACAAAGATTCCGGCAACACAAAGTACCCATACAACCAATTGAGCAAGGAAAGTACAGCAGCTGCATAAAAAGGAATACGGGGTCCGAAATGCCCCAATAAACCACCCATTACCGGGCCAATTATAAAGCCCAATCCAAATGCAGCACCAACCATTCCAAAGTTTTTTGCCCGGTTTTCCGGAGTACTGATATCAGCGATGTAAGCAAAGCCTGTTGTAATACTTGCTCCGGTAAATCCTGCAATAATTCTACCTGCAAAAAGCCATCCATATGAAGGCGCCAGGGCCATAAAAATATAATCTATCCCGAAACCAAAAAGGGAAAACAACAATACCGGCCTTCTGCCGTATTTATCGCTGAGGCTACCCATAAATGGCGCAAATAAAAACTGTACAAAAGCATAGGAAAACATGAGCCAGCTTCCATATTGCGAGGCTTCGCTGATGCCAACATGTTTTAATTCGGAAATTAAACGGGGCATCACGGGAATGATGATACCAAAACCAATTACATCAATTAACAGGGTAATAAAAATAAAACCAACTGCAGCAGTTTTTTTGGAGGCCATGAACGCATTTTTAAAATGTGCTGCAATTTATACAAACCAAAAAGATTATCTGAAAAAACAATCCTGCCACATGGGCAGGATGAATAATTTGATTTCGTTGATTTTAGCCTTTTAAAGACGTAACCAGATCAATATACTGTTGCATTGCACCTTCTTTGGTTATTCCTTTTAATTCTTCCCAGGCGCCATATTTTGCCCTTGCAACAAAATCAAATGGGTTGGAAGGTGCTTCCGTGGATACATCGCCCTCGGTACCCTGCTTGTACAAAGAATATAATTTCAATAATACATCATTGGCGGGTTTTTCGGCCAGGGTTTTACTGTTGGCTACTGCGGCTTCAAATTGTTCTTTTAATTCCATTGGTGAATTTATTATTGGTGAAAAAAATTAAAACTAAAGTTGGGGTTAAATATTTCATCTGCTATCTAATTTCTTAAAAACGTATAAATTTTTAAAAAACTTCAGATGCCTATTTTCTATTGATCGGAAATGTTTTATTAAGAAGATTTATCAATCAAATGACTTTCAGCAATTAGGAGCGAAGAGGCGTGGCCTCGGTTAATATTGTAATCCAACCTGAGGCGGGAGGGTTCAACCTCCGCCTGCACGGGCAGGCGTTGATGAAGTAACAGAAAATCTAATAAAAGCCGTCGATTCGGGCCATATAAAAGTGTGGTAACAGTTAGTTAAAACCATGTAGGTGTGTTTAAAGATTGAACAATATGAGCCGAGCCTACGGCTCTCAGGTATATGATTTTTTATAGTACAACGGATTAAAATCCGTTGCTACAAAACAGAAACGAGCCTACGGCTCTACAGTTTTTTTAAGGACATTACTCCAAATTGTGGATAGTCATTCCAAATTACTTATTCAAAAAACTTTCCAGTTCTTCCATCATCAATTTACTACCGGTAAAAAATGGTGTTCGCTCATGAATATGCGTTGGTACTTTATCTAAAATACGCTGCTCTCCATCTGTTGCCTTGCCGCCTGCTACTTCCAAAATAAAGGCACAGGGATTGCATTCATACATCAGTCTCAACTTCCCTTCTGGCCTGTCTTTAATGGCAGGGTACATAAATATGCCGCCCTTAATTAAGTTACGGTGTACATCACTCACCATACTTCCAATATAACGTTGCGTATAAGGTCCTCCTGTTGACTTATCTTTTTTCTGGCATACAGTAATGTAGTCCTTAACCGCTTCCTGGTATTGAAAAAAATTACCGTGGTTTACTGAATAAATTTTGCCGGCCGGTGGGCATTTTATATCGGGATGACTAAGGGTAAATTCGCCAATGGAGGGATCCAATGTAAAACCATTAACTCCTCGTCGGGTGGCATATACTAAAATGGTTGAAGAACCATAAATAACATACCCCGCTGCAATCTGTTTGATACCAGCCTGCAAAAAATCTTCCTTCGTAGCTGGTTGGCCAATGGGCGAAACCCTGCGGAACACACTGAAAATTGTACCGATCGATACGTTCACATCTATATTGGCACTGCCATCCAGCGGATCAAAAAGACAAACATATTTACTGTTGTTACTAATTTCATCATCAAATATTACAACATCGTCCAACTCTTCGCTGCCAATACCTGCACAACTGATGCCGTGGCGGAGCACCCCCATAAACTGGTCGTTAGCATACACATCTAATTTTTTTACTTCTTCACCCTGCACATTTACAGCGCCCACATCTCCTAAAATATCTACGAGGCCAGCTTTGTTTACTTCCACGTTTACCCGTTTGGCGGCAAGGCCAATATCCCTGAGCAATCCAGATAGCTCACCAGTAGCATTGGGGAAATTTCGCATTTGTTGAATAGTGAACTCATCGAGGGTTTGAACCCGGCGATTAATTAAACTCATGGCAGTTGGTTTAAAGGTTGATTTTTTTACAATAGCAATCGCAAGTAGATTTGCGCTGCCAAAAATAGCGAAGAAAGGCTTAATGTGCTAATTTGCTATTGTTATATTGAGACAAATAAATATGCAAACAATATGAAAGTTTTTAAATTCGGTGGGGCTAGTATTAATTCTATTGAAAGAATAAATAATGTTGCGGCTATTATCCGTAGTTATGAGGGAGAAAAAATATTCATTATTATTTCTGCCATGGGCAAAACTACCAATGCGTTGGAAAAAGTTACGGAAGCTTTTTTTGCAGGTAGCATGGATGAAGCCCTGCAACTGTTTCAGGAAATAAAAAATGTTCACAATGAATTGGCTGCAAATTTAAATGTGGCAAGAGAAGCAAGTGTGTTGATAAATGATATTTACACTGAAGTAGAATGGCTGCTTCACGACAAACCGGTACGGGATTTTGATTATTATTATGATCAGATTGTTTGCTGTGGCGAATTGCTGAGTACTGCTGTAATAAGCTGTTTTTTAAATAGTGTTCAAGTAGAAAATTCATGGCTCGATGTAAGAGATATCCTTAGAACGGACGACAATTTCAGGGACGCTGGTATTGACTGGGCATTTACGCAACAAAAAGTAGAAGAAATTGTGACACCGGTTTTTAACAATACCAACATCATATTAACGCAAGGTTTTATTGGTGCTACCGATGAAAATGAAAGTACCACTTTGGGCAGAGAAGGGAGTGATTACAGTGCCGCCATATTTGCCAACATGCTAAATGCAACAAGTCAGACTATTTGGAAAGATGTGGAAGGTGTAATGAATGCCGACCCCAAAAAATTCAATGATGCAGTTTTCATCGGCCATCTTAGTTTTAACGAGGTAATTGAAATGGCTTATTATGGGGCACAGGTGATACACCCAAAAACGATCAAGCCTTTGGAGAATAAAAATATCCCCTTGCATGTTCGATGTTTTTTAAATCCAACGCTGCCGGGCACTATCATTAGCGAACAGCCCGTTCACCATTTACCGCCCATTATTGTTGTAAAGGAAAATCAGGTTTTGATGCAAATGAGCAGTAAAGATTTTTCCTTTATCGGTGAAACCGGTATCAGCAGTTTGTACAAACTTTTTGCAGAAATAAAGATCAGTCCAAATATTACCCAAAGTGGTGCTATCAGCTTATTGTGCGGCCTTGATGACAGGGCAGATAAGATTGAAAAACTGGCGCTTGCTGCCAGTGAGCTCTTTGAAGTTACAGTTGAAAAAAATATCACGCTGTTAACTATCCGCCATTATAATGAAGTCATTGTTCAACAAATGACGAACGGAAAAGATATTGTATTGGAACAAAAAACCAAAGAAACTATTCAGGTACTGATGAAGAATGTATAGGTATTTAAAAGTTTTTAACAGCCCATTGTACAAGGCAACCTATTTCAAACCTATATATTTGCATAAGATATTTTAAACGAGTGGTTAGTTAATTTAACTTAAACATTAACAATTTTAATTTTTTGCGAATGATAAAAACAATTTCCTTGCTATTTCTTTTTATTCCGGCCACCAGCCTATTTTTATTTACTGCAACTCAGGAAGACAATTTACCACAAAGCATAAAAAGAGGCGAATCAGTTTACCAGGCCAATTGCGCTAGTTGTCACATGCCCGAAGGCGAGGGTGTGGAAGCTGTCTTTCCTCCGCTGGCAAAAACAGACTATATAAAAAATGCGAAGCGTGCAATTGGAATTATATTAGCCGGACAAGAAGGTGAGATAACTGTAAACGGAAAAACCTACAACACTGCAATGACTGCCTTGCCACAACTTACAGACCAGGAGGTAGCAGACGTGCTAAATTTCGTAAGAAACAGCTGGGGTAATAAAAATCCAGTTATTAAAGCTGCTCAAGTAAAGGCCGAAAGAAAATAGCTTTTATGCCGTTTAGGCGTTAAGACGTTTACTGATACGACTAAAAAACGTATCAACTTTTCAGCGTCAAAAAAGTCACATGCAGGTAAGTGATTTTCATTTTTTGTTTTGAAAGATCTACTTTAAAATTCAATTTGGCATTGATTGCATTGAAAATTTTGATTACCGTGTGAAACCGAAACTGATAGCGAACCGCAGACGACGATAACAACCTCCCCGGCTTGCATACCTTTATTGCCCGCATGGGCCTTTTTTAAGGTAGTTGAAATAGAATCTTTAATTTAATATCTAAATCTGAAAGTTCAGCAGAGGTAAGTTTTCCCAAAAGTCCTTTGGCTAAAGACCGATCTAATGTCGCAATTTTACTGGTTCTTATTAATGAAATTTTCCTTAACCCATTTGTTGAACTTGGTGACAGTAAAACATCTGTTGATTCCTTCCAACCGGTTTGTGAGGTAATAAAACAAACTGTCAAATCATGATTTGTATCAGAAAGGACTACAGCCGGTCTTAATTTAGTGCCGCTCAAGTCTGTAAAAGGAAAAGTGATTAATACAATGTTTCCTTTAGCCATTGTACACTTCCTTTATGTCGGATTCAGAATATAAGTCTTCATCATCGTTTAAGAAGTCAAAAGCGTTGCTGATGGCAGCCAACGTTTGAATACCTTGTGTCAATTGATGTTCTTCATAACGTTTTGCCACAAAGTCTGCAAAGTCAGAAATCTCTTCTGCTTTGTTTTCAGGTAGCTGGTTAATAGCACTCACCGTTCTTTTTATAATCGCCTGTCTTGTCATAGTGTCACTCTTTAAACTCAAATATAAGAAAAAACGTGATGAAATAAACGCCCGGTGGCATTGCATGCAACAGCCTGACAGGCGCAGGAATAACGGGCAGGCACGATCAGCAGATTTCTAATGTTGGGCATTTTCTATTTTAATTTCTATATTAGTAACAAAGAGACAGAGCTTTAGAACCCTTTCCATCTGGAATAAAACGTCTAAACTGCTCAACGGTAAAAACTACACTTCACTTAATTTAAATGGTAATTTCCTTATCCGCTTGCCGGTTAAATCGAAAATGGCATTGCACAAAGCTGGCGCAAAGGGCGGTAATGCAGGCTCCCCTGCCCCACCCGGCTTTTCCTCGTTATCCATTATGTGAATATCCATTGCCGGAATGTCACTAATTCTAGGCATGCGGTAGGTATCAAAATTCTTCTCAACAGCCTTTCCATCCTCAAAATGGGTTTCATGAATGGCTGCAGCACCCAATGCCATTACAATGCTCCCTTCAACTTGTGCTTTAATAATATCAGGATTTACATACCAGCCGCAATCCATTACAGCTACTACTTTATCAATCGTTACTTTTCCATCCGCCTTGCGGGAAACTTTCACAGCTTCTCCAACAATTGTCTTAAAACATTCTGTGATGGCAACTCCCCAGCCTTCATTTTTACCACGGGTTTTCCAGCCGGTTTTCTCTTCTAATTTATCAATTAATGCCTGGTAACGTTCACCCACATGGCTTCTTCTGAAATCTAATGGATCTTTACCAGCTTCATGCGCCAGCTCATCAATAAAACTTTCAAAAGCAAATCCGTTGGTACTTGAATAAACTGAGCGCCACCATATAACCGGCACCACAGCTTCAGTAGGTATATCTGCAAAACTATAGTTAGGGATAGACTCAAAATAGGTTTCTAAAAACCCTTCTGTTGTACTGCTGTTAAAAATCTTTTTATTGGCTCCCGGCCACTGGTGATCCATGTTCTGACTGGACATCTTAACCTGGAATGCGTTCATTCTTCCATCTTTTAATCCTGCCTTACATCCATAAACAGCGCCTGGCCTAAATGGACCTTGCGACATATCATCTTCTCTTGTCCAAACCACCTGCACCGGTGCTTTAATTTCTTTGGAGATTAAAACAGCTTCAGTTGTATAATCAGTAAAAGCTTTACGGCCAAAGCCCCCTCCTAAAAAAGTCATGTTTACTTTTACATTCTCAACAGGTATTTTTAATTTGTCACTAATATCTTTTTGAATCCAATCCGGCCCCTGTATTGGGCCCCATATTTCACATTTATCTCCTTGTACATTCGCAATACAGTTTATTGGTTCCATGCAACTATGCGATTCGTAAGGTGTTTCATAGACTGCTTCTAATTTTTTTTCTGCGCTATCAAAAGCATAATCAAAATCACCACCTGTGCGCTGCGACAATGTTTTTTGTGTAAGATTTGCCTTCATCCTATCATACAATTGATTAGAGCTTACATGTTCAAATCCTTCATCGTCCCATTCTATTTTCAACACTTTTCTTGCCTGCATTGCTACCCACAAAGTATCAGCCACAACAGCAACACCATGTCTCGTAGAAGCAAATACAGGCATTTCAACCTTTATCACATGCTTTACGCCTGCTATTGCTTTTGCTGCAGTATCATCAAAACTTTTTACTTTTCCCATAAAGCGGGGGTTGCGTTCCACCACGGCGTACAACATGCCTGGGAGTTTCTTATCCAGTCCAAATTCAGCTTTGCCATTGGTTTTTAAAGGCGTATCCTGCCTTGGCAATGGCTGACCAATTATGGTATAATTCTTTCTTTCTTTTAAGGCAATATTGGTGGGTGGCTTTAATTTGGCAGCTTCCTCTGCAACTTCGCCATACCCAATTTTTTTTCCGGAAGGCCGATGAATTACTTCGCCGGCCTTTGCATAACAGTCACTTTTGTTTACAGCCCATTTATTAGCTGCGGCAGTTATCAGCATTTCTCTTGCAGTTGCGCCTGTAAGCAGCAACGCTTTGTACGATCCTCTTACAGTAGAACTACCTCCTGTTATCTGACTGCCATATTTATTCTGATCACCGGTTGCAAACACAATATTCACTTTATTTAAATCCACTTCCAGTTCTTCGGCAATAATCTGAGGGACAGATTGAAAAGAACCTTGTCCCATTTCTGAACGGTGATTGACTAATGTCACCAATCCGGTTTTATCAATTGAAATCCAGGAAGTAAGCTCCACACCAATAACTTCTGCTCCGTTTCCGGTTAAAATGGAGGCAGCACCTTTTGCTGCAGCAGGAAAATAAAATCCAATTGTAAAAGCCGCTCCAGTCATAGAAGAAAGGTTAATAAACTTTC
>JBBQEA010000182.1:0-10262 GCA_038320245.1 Chitinophagales bacterium
CTTTTCTCTTACAAAATCTTCATCAACCATGTCACAAGAATCTGATTCAAAAAATAAGCTAGGTTTATGGACAAGCACTTCGCTGGTGGCTGGTAATATGATTGGTGCCGGCGTATTTTTATTGCCGGCAGCACTTGCGGCTTATGGCAGCATTAGTATATTGGGTTGGCTGCTTGCAGCAGCCGGTGCATTTTTGCTGGCGAAAGTTTTTAGCAACCTAAGCAGGTTGATGCCGCAGTCAGATGGTGGGCCTTATGCCTTTGCTCGCAAAGGCTTCGGCGATTATGCCGGCTTTCTGGTGGCATGGGGTTACTGGATTTCTATCTGGTGTACCAATGCAGCCATTGCGGTTTCGCTGGTAAGTGCATTGAGTACTTTTTTTCCGATACTTGCTACAAATGCTGTTGCAGCAGTACTTACAGGATTGGGGACCATTTGGTTGCTCACCTGGATTAATACATTGGGAATTGTAACCTCGGGTAAACTGCAATTAATAACAACCATTTTAAAAATTATTCCATTGTTGCTGGTATCCGTTGGCGGACTGTTTTTTTTACATGCAGAAAATTTTATTCCTTTTAATGCCGGCCCCACATCCGCAATTGCTGCACTCGGCGCCACAGCTACTTTAACTTTTTTTGCCTTTTTGGGTATTGAATGTGCTACCATTCCATCGGGCAGCGTTGCCAATCCTGAAAAAACAATTCCACGGGCTACCATGTTAGGTACCGTAATCGTAACCATTATCTATATTGCCAGCAGCATCAGTATAATGGGAATGATACCGGCAAAAGTGTTGCAACATTCTGTTACACCTTTTGCAGATGCCGCCGTAATTATGTGGGGAAGCAACGCAAGTTATTGGGTAAGTGCAGGCGTTGCCATTGCTGCATTTGGTGCCCTCAACGGATGGATTTTAATTCAGGGACAAATACCAGCTGCCGTTGCCAACGACAAACTATTTCCTGCTGTATTTGCAAAAGAAAACAAGAAGGGAATTCCGGCAATAGGTATTATAATTTCCAGTGTATTGGTATCTATATTAATGATGATGAATTATACAAAGGGATTGGTAGAACAGTTTAAGTTTTTAATTTTAATGTCCACATTTACAGTACTTTTCCCCTACCTGTTATCAGCCGCAGGCTATATTATTATCAGGGCCAATAAAAATGTAAAAGGCAAATGGATACAGGCCATTCTATTAGGTTTGTTTGCTTTTTTATTTTCTTTGTGGGCCATTGCAGGCGCCGGTCAGGAAATTGTTTACTGGGGATTTATATTTTTAATTGCGGGCACACCATTTTATGTATGGATTATCAGTAACAACAAAAACGACTTAAAAAATAATTAATGGAACCAAATTTTACCGCCCATTCCGAAACCGGAAAACTACAATCGCTGTACATTAAAAATGTAGAGCAGGCATTCATCAGCGAAGCACATATTGAACAGCATTGGCAGGAATTGAATTTTTTAAGTAAACCCGATTTAAACAATGCATTGGCGGAGTACAAATCATTTGAAGCAATTTTGAAAGACCAGGGAACTCAACTATTGTATCTTCCACAAGACGCTACTGTAAATATGGATTCTATCTACTGCCGGGATGCAGCCATTGCAACCAATAAAGGCATGATTATTTGTAACATGGGTAAAGCCGCAAGGATGCATGAACCTGCTGCAGAAAGAGCTGCATTTGAAGCCAATGGTATACCAGTGCTTGGTACTATTACGGCACCCGGCACAGTTGAGGGCGGCGATGTTGCCTGGCTCGATGAAAATACGCTTGCCGTAGGACACACCTATCGTACCAACGAAGAAGGCATCAGGCAATTAACAGCGCTTTTGCAGCCAATGGGTGTAGCGGTAATTACAGTGCCACTCCCCCATTACAAAGGTCCTTCCGATGTGTTTCATTTAATGTCGATTCTTAGTCCTGTTGATAAAAATCTTGCAGTGGTTTATTCTCCGTTGATGCCAATTGTATTCCGCAATTTGTTATTGCAAAAAGGTTATCAGTTAGTAGAAGTGCCAGATGAAGAATTTGAAAGCATGGGCTGTAATGTACTGGCATTGGCTCCCCGTGTTTGTTTGATGGCAGATGGCAATCCCAAAACAAAAACTGCATTGGAAAATGCAGGCTGCAAAGTGATTGTTTATAAAGGCGAAGATATCAGTGTAAAAGGCGGTGGCGGCCCTACCTGCCTTACAAGGCCGGTGCTGCGACAACAATAAACCGTAAAGAGCAGGTCTGTTACAATTCTCCCTGCTCTTCCATCTTTCTTATTTTTTCACGCAACCTTGTTTTTTCATCAAGGGCTTTTTGCACAATTTCTTTAAATTCCATTTCATTACGGATATTATCAAAAAGCTTGTCATGCTGAATAAGATAAATTGATCCCCATTGCCATTTCCATTTCCGCAGAATCTTCAATGCTTTTTCTTTATCGCCATTTAAAGCACAAATGCCGGCATAATCATAAGAAAGCGTATCGTTATCACCTTCATATTGCTTTATTGACATAATTATTTGTTCATGTGCCTCTTTTGTTTTGCCAATACTCAATAAAGCAACAGCATATCGGTGGCGATTACTATGCTCGTAACGTTGCCAAAGCTTTTCGTATAAAGAGGCTGCTTTGGAGCAATCGTTTTTCAAATTGCAGTAGGCTTCTGCTATTTCATAATAAAAATTAGGCTCTGTATTTACAAACATACTTGCATATTTGATAGCAGAGTCGCCCTTACCCCAGTGAAGGTAACTAATCACCAATCCACGTGTAGCCTCCAAAGTACCCATGGAATTGTTTGATAATTCAATGGCTTTTTTACCATAAAATTCTGCCTTTTTAAAATCACCAAAAGAATGGTATGAAATCCCAAGATCCCTGTATAAATAAGGAGTCCATACTGAAAGCGGATTTAGGCGGATAGCTTTTTTACAAAACCGGATTCCTTTTTCCGGATCAGTCCAGGCATAATAATTTCCTAGTGACCTGTAAACATCAAAACTGTTTGAATTAATTGATTCAGCTTTTTTCATATAAAATAATACTGAGTCGCCACTGGAATAATATGATTTTAATATGTAAGCGTCAGCAGAAGATTTATCAATTTGAATGGCTTTATTTACCATAAGTTTCACACTGTCTACATATACAGATCTTTTGACTTTAGAGGCTTGCCAATCATTAATGCTATAATGATATGTTTGTCCTTTTAAAACATAGGCTTCTGCCATTAAAGGGTCTGCAGAGATTGCCTTGTCACAAAGGGAAAGCGTTTTACTGTATTGAGCATACAGCTGCGGATTTGAAGGAAGAGAATCCCAATATAAAGGATGAACTGCTGTAGCAAGTTTTATGTAAGAGGTCAGGGCATCATTATAGGCATCCAAGGCGCTGGTGTTTTTTGTGGGAACCCTGGCTATACGACTATTTTCTTCCGGTGTAATTTTTACCTGCAAGGCAGATGCAATTTGTTGCGCAATATTTTCCTGCAATGAAAAAATATCTTGCATTTCACCCGGAAAATTATCACTCCATAATTCTTTGCCACTTTCTGTATCAACCAATGAAGCAAATACTTTCACTTTATTTTTATCCCGCTGAACTGTTCCAATTAATATATATTTTATTCCACCCAACTCACCGGCAATATCTGCAATCGATAATTTACTGTCACGAAATTTTTCTACAGATTGGGGCGATATCATCGTTAATTCACCCATCCATTCCAGCTTTTTCTGAAGCTCTAGTGCCACCCCAACACAAAAAGGTTCGTTCTCTTCTTTATTAAAACTGATGTTCTTAAAAGGAAGCAACGCAATGGTTTTTTCTTTGTTGTCAATATTATTATTACCGAATAGCTTTTTATAAAAAAATATCATGCTAAATAGTAAAACAATAAAGCCAGCAAGCATCAAAATTTTTTTAATAGAAAATATTTTCTTTGATTCTTTCAACTTACCGCTCATTCCTTCCTTTTTGGGCACCAGCAACCCTTCACCCAGTAATGCAAATACCTCCACAGGGTCATCTACATTTTTAAATTCAAAATAACCTAAAGAAACAGACTTAAAGCCCGGATTATTTTTTATTTTGTTATTGATCTCCCCGGAAAAAAGAATTGTATTTGCCTGCCCAAGAGATTCTATCCGGGAAGCCACATTTACACCATCACCAAATACTTTTTTGTCTTCAAAAAATATTTCCCCAATATGCAGACCTATGCGGAGTGGCACCACTGGCTCTTTTTGTAGTTCCTGTTGCAATTCCGTAGCACAGTTTACTGCTTCTGTAGCGCTGGTAAAGGAACAGAGGCTCCCATCTCCATAATCATTCAAAATTTTACCGGAATGATTCTTTACTGTAGTTTGTAAAACGGATAGATATCTCTTAACCATTGCCACTGCAAGCCTTTCATTCTGCTGCATAAGGGCAGTGTAACCAACAATATCGGTGAATAGAATAGCCGCCAGATGACGATTTTTATTTTGCATTACCGCTTAGTTAAGAAATACTGAAACCTCTTGCTAATGTAGCGTTAATTTTTGAGGAAGAATAACGCTGATTTAAATGATAAAAAATCAATCGAAAAAAAGGAATGGCCGAATTGAACTTATCGCTGTTAGCTGGCTTAAAAATATAAATATTGTAATTCAATAAAAACTTACCAGCATTAAAAAGCAGGTGCTGCTATTTAAATAAAAAGGAAGGTATAAATAATGTAATATGCCCATTACAGGTTAGGGAAATCTAAAACAACTTCATACCATAATACCCCACCAACGTAAATGCAATACAGCGGGCTAAAACACCGATACAACACCAGGTAGCCAGTTTGTGCATATTCACATTAAAGCCAACACCTACGGCAATACTTACAGGTGCACCAACCGTAAAAGTCCCTAAAAAACCAAGACCAATTATGCCAAATTTATCCCAAAGTTTGTGAGCAAGTCCCGGCTTTTTTTCCTTAATTACTGTAGCAGGCTTTCTGAATTTTGAAATTAGTTTCTCTATTTTTTCTCCTAAATATGCTGCTGCAAATACACCGGCAATTCCTCCTGCTAAACTTGCAAAAAATATTATCCAGGGCGATAAACCAAAAGCAAAACCTGCAGGAATGGCAGCATAAATTTCGAAGGTGGCCAATGCCATTACAGTAAGTATTTTGTAAATCATACAGATGATTTTATACAATGATAAGCTTTAAAAAAATAGGGAGCAATTCAAAAAATAGTTCCTTTCTTTAATTAGACGAAAATGAACATCCTAATAGAAAAATCATAATTTCACTTCTTCAAAAACGCCGGTCTGTTTATTCTTCCTTACATTATCCCAGTTAAAATAGCGGCCATTCATTGCTACATAAACACCGGCAGGTAAAGATTGTGCAAATGCAAGGGCACTGCCCAGGTTAAACAATCCATCGGAGCTGCCAAACTTAATGGGTATCATGGCGCCGGTAAGGATGATGGTTTTATTAATCATTTTTTTAGCCAGCACTTTAGCTGTATCCTGCATGGTATCTGTGCCATGTGTTATCACAATCTGTGCTTCATCGCAGTTGTTGCATTGGTGTACTATCAGTTCCCGGTCCTCCGCAGTCATTTCAAGACTGTCTATCATCATTAAGGTTCGTATTTCTACAGAAACCTTACTACGGCCCATTTCCAGCAAGTCACTCAGGTGCGTATCTTTAAAGTACAATTGGCCGTTCAATTCATTGTACTCTTTATCAAAAGTGCCGCCGGTAATAAATATACGGATTGCCATGGTAACGTTTTTATTGGTGAAGGTAGCAGAATAAAGGAAAAAGAATTTCAAAAAAATCTTTGATTAACATCATGTACCATCTCCATTATTTCATTTTTTAAATTAATGAATGCCAATTTTAAAAGTGGACAAATAAAATGAATTATCTTACCAAAAAAATAAACCATGCAGTCATTTAAAGCCCTGTTTACAGCTTGCCTGATATCATTAACGTGTTTTTCTTTTGCACAGGTTTCGCCGCAGCAGGATTCAGCTAAACTTAATTCAAAGGAATTTGCAAAAGTTGAGATAGAAGCCAGTTACCCCGGCGGCGTTGCAGCATGGAAAAAATTTTTGGAGAAGAATTTAGACGCCGGCGTAACAGCCAAAAACGATGCTCCTGTTGGAAAATATTCAGCCATTGCCATCTTTATAGTAGATAAAGATGGCTCATTAAGTGATGTAAAAGCCCTCACCAAATTTGGTTATGGAATTGAGGACGAAATGCTACGGGTAATATCCAAATCAGGCAAGTGGACACCTGCATCACAGGATGGAAAGCAAGTAAAAGCGTACCGTAAACAGCCACTTACATTTATTGTTGATAGCGGCGATTTCACTATCAATAGTACAGAACCTTATACCCTGTTTACCAATATGGATAACGAAATAACTGTTACAGCCAGAAAGATAAAACCTGCTGATATCAATATCAATGTACCGGGTGGTAAAGCAATTGCTTTGGGAGAGGGAAAATTTATTGTTAAGACAAATAAACCAGGCAGGGTTATTATAGAAATTGTGAATAGCAAAAAAGACGATAAAATAATTGGAGAGGCGAGTTTTGAGGTGAAGGCGAAGTAGAAAAAAGACAAATGGGATGAATACAGGGCTTTTTGAAAATTGATGCGGTAAACTTTCTGCTTTTAAAACCTCGTATATACAAATTATTTCAAAGAGAAAGTCCACGTATAATGTGTTACAAAAGTCATTAACATATTCACAAAAACCCTCGGATCGCAATCAAATTCCAATCCTTTTATCGCTTCCGGTATTTTCTTTTTATAGATCTTTTGCTGCGGTGGATGGAACTAATAAAAATTTCTTTCTTCCGCTTATAAATTTTGTACACAATTACAAATGGAAAACGTTCAACCTGCGCCTCCCGGTATTGAGGATTTCCTTTGGAAGAAAATGTTTCTGGCTGCGTTACTACTTCATTTATTTTATTTTCAACCGCATTTAAAAAATCATGACCAAGTCACGGTAATTGACCTACTTACCAGACAAAGCTTTCATTAATTTCTGCCTTTGTTTTTTCATACAGCCAGTAATTGTAAATCATTTTTGGCTTTTGTTTTGGCTTTGTAACTGGAGATGGCCGCTTTCTTTACATCTTCAAATTTGTACAGTTTGGCTGTTCCGTTTTCATATTCGGCAGTTCGGCGGTCCATTTCTTTTACAAAATCTTTATCATCCCAAATATTATCATAGCACTGCTGCGCCAATGCAATGGTTTTAACCACAGACAGTACTGTTTTCTTTTGAGCTGTACTAAGAGCGGATAAATAGGTGCCTATTTGCTTTTCGACTGATGCAGTTGCCATAAAATTTTATTTAAACAAATTTACTTTTTATTTCAACAAGGAAATTAAACGGTAAACTATTTAATTATTGTTATTGGTCAAAAAAGCACTCGTGCTTTTTTCAACCAATCTCCTACATTTTGTGTTGTATCTTTACAAACTCAGAAAATTTAAATGGCGAAACAAAAAAAGACCCTCTCAGAAGAAATTATTCACAACGATTTTATTGAAGTGTTTGGTGCAAGGGAGCATAACCTCAAGAATATAGACATTAAGATTCCTAAAAACAAACTGGTGGTTTTTACCGGTGTAAGTGGCAGCGGCAAGTCATCACTGGCTTTTGATACCATTTACAACGAAGGACAACGGCGCTACATGGAGAGTTTTAGCGCCTATGCCCGTCAGTTTATGGGAGATATGGAACGGCCGGATGTGGACAAAATAACCGGATTGAGTCCCGTAATTTCCATCGAGCAAAAAACCACCAACAAAAATCCAAGAAGCACGGTGGGCACGGTTACAGAGATATATGATTTTATGCGGTTGCTGTTTGCAAGGGCAAGTGATGCCTACAGTTACAACACCGGCAAAAAGATGGTGAAATTTAGTGAAGAAGAAATTGTGCAGGACATTGTTACCAAATTCAAGAACAAAAAAATTAGTCTGCTGGCGCCCCTCGTTCGTGGACGAAAAGGACATTACCGGGAGTTGTTCGAAGACATCCGAAAAAAGGGCTACCTGAAAGTGAGGATTGATGGTGAAGTAAAAGACCTGGTGCCCAAAATGCAGTTGGACCGTTATAAAATTCATGATATAGAGGTGGTGGTAGACAGGCTACCCGTGACGGATGATATGAAACTGAGGCTAAGCCAAAGTGTACAAAAAGCTTTGCAGGTAGGTAAGGATTTGATGTTTGTAAGTGTGGCCTCCCCAAACCTCCCGATAGATCGGGAGGCTTTAGAAGAGCCCGATAATTTGAAAAGCTTTTCCATTGAACCATCTGCAGGTTCTACTCCTTCAAAGAAGAATAAAAAAAAATCAAGCATTGCTGCAATAAATAGTGAAAGCATCTCGGAGATATCAGAGACCAAGGCTCCTCCTTCGGAGGCGGGGGAGGCTATGTACAGCAAACAACTAATGTGCATCGACACCGGCATCAGCTACGAGGAACCTTCTCCAAATGCATTCTCTTTCAACAGTCCCTATGGCGCCTGCCCTGTTTGCAAGGGAATGGGCAATGTATTCACCATCGACATGGAAACAGTGGTTGCAGATAAAACAAAAAGTGTTAAGGAAGGCGGTATTGTTCCCTTGGGAGAAGAAAGAAATGCCAGCGTATTTCAGCAAGTAACGCTGTTTGCAAAAAAGAATAAAATCAATTTAGATAAACCACTAAAAGATTTGCCGGAAGGGCAACTGGATCTGTTGTTATTTGGCGATCAAAATATTGGCGCCGGATTAGAAATGGATCTGAATGACGAAACAATTCCACTAGAGTTTACAGGTAGTTACGAGGGCATAATTCCCATGCTAAAAAGATGGTTTATATCGCCGCAAAGCACAGAGGTTTTAAGAGATTGGGTACAGAAATTTATGATATTGAAAACTTGTGAGTCTTGCAAAGGCACAAGGTTAAAAAAAGAGAGTCTTTGGTTTAAAGTGGCGGAACACAATATTGCTGAACTAAGCGATATGAACCTGGATAAACTGGCGGTTTGGTTTGAGGGAATTGAGAAAAGAATCAGCAGCAAACAAAACGCCATTGCCAAAGATGTGTTGAAAGAAATAAGAGAGCGGCTGCAGTTTTTACTGGATGTTGGATTAACCTATCTTACCGTTAACCGATCTTCTAAAACACTTAGTGGTGGCGAGTCACAACGAATCAGGCTGGCAACGCAAATCGGATCTCAACTGCAGGGTATTACCTATATTTTAGATGAACCAAGTATTGGTTTGCACCAGCGGGATAACCAGCGGCTGATTGGAGCGCTGCAAAACCTGCGGGATATCGGCAACAGTGTATTAGTGGTGGAACATGATAAAGACATTATGCTGGCAAGTGATTATTTGGTGGATATTGGTCCTAAAGCAGGCAAACATGGCGGCGAAATAGTGGCGATGGGCACACCCGATGAAGTATTAGCTTCCAACTCCGATACGGCGCAATATTTAAGTGGTGTTAAAAAAATTGAAATACCAACAGAGAGGAGAAAAGGCAATGGCAAATTTATTGAACTGACTGGCGTGAAAGGAAATAATTTAAAAAATGTTTCCGTAAAATTTCCGTTGGGAAAACTGATTGTAGTTACTGGTGTAAGTGGCAGTGGAAAATCAACCCTCGTAAATGAAACATTGTACCCCTTGCTGAGTAAGTTTTGTTATAATTCCAAAGCCAATCCGCTGGAATATAAAAGCATAAAAGGGCTGGAACTGATAGACAAAGTTATTGAAATAGACCAGAGCCCGATTGGACGTACACCAAGGAGTAACCCTGCTACCTACTGTGGATTTTTTACTGACATAAGAACCTTGTTTGCCATGGTGCCGGAAGCAAAAATCCGTGGTTATACCGCAGGCCGTTTTTCCTTTAATGTAAAGAGCGGCCGCTGCGAAGTTTGTGAGGGCGGCGGCATGCGGGTGATTGAAATGAATTTTCTACCGGATGTTTATGTGCATTGCGAAAAATGCAACGGCAAGCGTTACAACAGAGAAACCCTGGAGATCCGCTACAAAGGAAAATCAATCAGCGATGTACTGGATATGACGGTGGATGAAGCGGTAGATTTTTTTCAGGCAGTGCCTTATATTTATCGTAAAATAAAAGTGTTAAGAGAAGTAGGGCTTGGCTACATTACCCTGGGGCAAAGCGCTGTAACGCTTAGTGGTGGAGAAGCACAGCGGGTAAAGCTATCAA
>JBBQEA010000183.1:0-10139 GCA_038320245.1 Chitinophagales bacterium
CTGCAAAACTCTGCTAACCAATCAATATAGCCAATACCCCCAGTGTACTACAAATCGAAAACAGGCTGTATGCTTACCATATAGCATTTTTACCAGTACCTCCCTACGAATAACAAACTCAAAAAAAATTAAAATTTAACAATTGAAGGACAGAATGCTGCAATGTGGGTTAGGATTGCGGCGTGCGACAATTTGAATTGTACACACTGATTTGATATCAAATAATTGTATTTTCGTACAAATAAATTATCAATTGCCGCCAGTAATACTATACTATGCTATCCCTTTCTTTGTACTATTGCTTTCAATAGAAGCATGGTTTTCTTACAAAGAACAAAGAAAACTGTACGAAACCAAAGACACTTTTACAAGTTTAGGATTGGGCATCGGTAATGTGATTACCGGGTTTTTCACCAAGGCCTTGATATTTGGGCTATTTACTTTTTTGTACAATCACCGGTTGTTTACACTGGATGCCGGCGTGTGGTGGTACTGGGTTGTATTATTTTTTGCCGATGATTTTTCTTACTATTGGTTTCACCGCACCAGCCATCATGTAAATTATTTTTGGGCAAGCCATGTGGTACATCACTCCTCTCAACATTATAATTTAGCGGCAGCACTTCGGCAAACATGGACTGGCAATGCCACAGGTGCTTTTTTATTTTGGGCCTGGATGCCGCTTGTTGGCTTTCATCCCATCTGGATTTTATTTATGCAGCAGATCAGTTTAATTTACCAGTTTTGGATACATACCGAAACTGTACATAAGCTACCTGCGCCGGTTGAATTTATTTTTAATACACCTGCTCACCACAGGGTACACCATGGCAGCGATTTAAAATATTTGGATAAGAACCACGCCGGTATTTTAATTATCTGGGACAGAATGTTCGGCAGTTTTCAGCCGGAAGAAGAACGGCCAGTTTACGGGCTTACAAAAAATATAGAATCCTATAACCCCGCTTTAATTGCCTTTAAAACCTGGGGCGAATTGCTCAATAAAGCTTTTACTTCCGGCTCTCTAAAAAATGGCTTACATTATTTTATAAAACCGCCCGGATGGAGCCATGATGGAAGTAGTAAAACAACGGCGCAGCTGAGGAAAGAAGCCAAGAACTCTTGATAATTGAATCTGTTTTATTTTATCAGCATACCAGCTCTTAATCCAAAAGTGAAAGAAAAACCAGGTGAATTACCTAACCTTGAATTGGCGTAATTAAATGCACTGTTACTATTATTTGGGTTTTGGTATTGAGATAGATTTTCTTTTTTATTATCTGCACCATAACCTAAACCCCAATATCCGTCAATTAGAAATTTTTCGCCAAATACCCATTGTTTGCCGAATTCAATTTGCAATGCGCCGAAGGTTATGTGTTGTTTTTCAAGTACGTATTCGTTGTTGTTTTTATAAGCGTACATATTTTCTTTGTAATTACCGAGGTAAAAAACGGGCTTTACATATGCACCCTGCATAAGATGGGTAAACCTTGTTTTGCCAAAAATAAAATCAGGCCATTTATTAAATTTATAGCCGGCTGAAGCAAAAAAACCAAACTGATTCTTTTTGGTAGTGGTAAAATCAGTACCGTAATAAACATAGTCAATCTGTGAGTTTTTCCCTAATCCAATAATACCAAATGAAACTTCATAACTTTTACCTAACCCTGTACTTTTCTCGAAAGTAAACTCAGTATAACCGTACAAAGGGCTGAGGAAATTAATTTTTAATGCCTTTCTTAATTGCCCGGTATAATTGGAGGTATCTTTTAAATCGGTGATAAATTTATCAATATGACCATCTTCAAATACAATCTTACTTACCTGGTTTTTATCCAATACATAAATTACAGAACCATCGCTTCCTGGTAGTTTATATTTAATTTCAGCAATGCCTACCTCAGTAACTTTCGCTGAAGTAATTTGTCCGTTTCTTTTATAAATTTTATCCTGAGAAAAAGATGCTGTGCAACAAAACAGAATTGTAAGTAAACTTAAAAAATATTTCATGTAAATTTTTTAAGCAGGGCAAAATAAAAGCAACATCTGCTGCGTACGAAATTAATATCGATAATTTATTAATTCAACATTAGTAAAAAAAATCGCTTAGCTATGACCGTATGGCTTTACATGGCAGAACAGCAGCAAATTAAATATCTAAATTCTTTTAAGGAAAAAATGGGATCAGCTACATCGCCACTACATAGTTTTTTTTATTATCATTTATTACTCGGAAAACTGTTTTCTATCAAGGCCAGGTATTACATTGGGATTTATCGATAAGGTCCAAAAAAGCAAAATCTACTAAAAACCTATAAACTACCAACTCTCAAAAAGACTATTTATCAAACTCGTTGGTAAAACCAAAGCGCTTTACATTTTTCACACTTTCCATTACAATATCATCTTGGTATTCTTTGTATGCTTCCAGCTTGCCGGCGATGGAAGTATCATGCAAGGCCAATATCTGTGCAGCTAAAATACCTGCATTTTTTGCGCCATTTAATGCAACTGTTGCTACCGGTACACCATAGGGCATTTGTAAAATAGACAACATACTATCCCACCCATCGATTGAATTGGAAGATTTTACAGGCACACCAATAACCGGCAAAATGGTATTGGCAGCTATCATACCGGGCAAATGTGCAGCGCCACCTGCACCAGCAATAATTACTTTTAAGCCCCGCTCTTTTGCTTTGGTTGCATACTCCCGTAAACGTTCCGGCGTGCGATGGGCAGATACGATGGTAAGTTCCGGCTCTACATCGAATTGACGCAGCATTTCGGCTGCACCCTTCATAATATCGAGGTCACTTTCGCTACCCATTATTATGCCTACTAAAACAGTTGATGGTTTCATGTTTGGTATTTGCTCGCTCATTGTAAATTTTTAATTTGTAGTTGTTTGTTATTTGCCTTTAGCAAAATGTTTCCTTTAATTTAAAATTGAAGTAAATAAATGCTACATCAAGTTGCAATCTTTTAAATTGCGTTGCAAGATTATATCATTCTTTGAATAAAACTTCAGAAAATATTTTAGTTCGTAAATCATTTACTCTGGTGATTAAAAAAACTAATCTACAATTTCGCCCGAAAGCAACAGTATTTCCGCCTCGGCTATTTTAGCTACAAACTTGGCATTGATGAGTCTGGTTTGTGCGTTAGAATAATTAATTTGTCCCTGTCTTAATTCAACAGATGTGATGGAAGATTTTTTAAACCGCTCCAAATTAATAAAATTATTTTCTTTTACAATCACCAGGTTTTCCTGCTCTTTTGTTACCAATTTTAACCCGTAATTGTAATTAGCATAACTGTTTATTAATGTTCCTTGCAACTGATTTCTTAATTGTGCTGCTGCAATTTGCTGGTTCTTGATATTAATGTCAGCAACTTTTAACTGCTGCTTTACAACACCGCCTCTAAATATTGGAATACTTACGCCAAGGGTTGCAGAAGGGCCGTAGGTTTGATTGAGTAAAATAAATCCACCGCCACTTCTATTTTTGATGAAATTATAATTACCGTTTAAAGATGCACTGGGTAAACGATTGGCATTAATTTCTTTTTTTGCCTGCATCAATACAGCAAGGTTACTTTTTGCAAGCAACACATCCGGATTTTGTGTGTCGATTTTTTGTTGAATGCCAACCAATTCAATTTGTTTAGAAAGGGAAAAACTATCAGTAATCTCAAAGGCTGTGGAAGGATCTCTGGCCAGAATATTATTGATAGTTGTTTTGCCAATAACAATACTGTTATCGATGATGAGCAATTCAGTTTCCTGTTCATTAAGGTCAACTTTTGCCTGCAACAAATCTGGCTTGGCACTGCTGCCGATATTAAACCTTGTTTCCGCTATTTTAAGCCTTTCCTGGTATAAACCGATAACCTCTTTAACCGCACTGGACTGCTGTTTTAGCCTTACAATATTGTAGTAGGCATTTATTAAATTAAAAACAGTTTCATTAACCATTTTTGTAAAACTGAGTTCCCCGATTTTTTCTAATTCTTCTAATCGCTTTTTTGTAGCGAACATACGCATGCCATCAAAAAACTGCCAGCTTACAGCTATCCCTGCATTAAAATTATTAACCGATGCCCCGTCTCTTTTTGTGACTGTGCCGTTCGATAATTCCTGCTGTATATTGTTTGTAGCAAGCGTTTTATTAGTAGTAGCACTAATAGAAGGCAATGCGCCGGTATTACCCCAATTGTTATTTATTTTACCAATGTCAGTTTCATTCTTTGCAATTATCACGTCAAAATTATTTTTCATGGCAATTGATACAGCTTCTTTTAATGACAATGTCGGCGACTGAGCTGCTGCTAAAAAAGGTGTGCAGGTTACCAGCAATATAAAAGCGTATTTAAAATAAAAACCGATAGTATGCTGTTGTATTTGATAGGAAATAAGCCCGATTTTTTTTGAGTGATTGGATAAAAATAGAATAATAGATAAACAGGTATTTTTAAGTTGCATAATAAAAGATGCTTTAAGCTGCTGCCGTACAAGAGTGCGACGCAAGGATGTTGCACAAAGATTAAAAGCCGGGGTCAAAAAAAATATTTTAGTTAGTGGTTCATCACTGCAATTCTTCATAAACTTTCTTTTTGGATGAAAGGTAAGAGTACATGGCCGGTACAATATACAAGGTAAGCAGTAACGAAAACATGATACCACCTACAATTACAATACCCAATGGAATGCGGCTGGTGGAAGCATCGCCCAACGATAAAGCAAGCGGCAATGCACCAAGGCTCATGGCAAGACTTGTCATTAAAATAGGCCTGAGCCTTGCAGTGGCAGCTTCCGTAACCGCAGGTATTTTTTTACTTCCCGCCAGCAATTTCTGGTTGGCAAATTCCACAATTAAAATGCCGTTTTTGGTTACCAAACCTATCAGCATAATCATACCTATCTGCGAAAAAATATTGATGGTCTGATTAAATATCCACAACGATAATATTGCGCCTGCAAGCGCCAACGGCACAGTAATCATTATTACAAAAGGATCAACAAAACTTTCAAACTGTGCTGATAATACCAGGTAAATAAGTATAAGGGCAAGTACAAAAGCAAAGCTGGTATTGCTGCTGCTTTCAGAAAAATCTCTTGAGGTACCGGTTAGAGAAGTTGTGAAACTTTGATCCAGAATTTTTTTAGAGATTGCCTGCATTGCTTTAATGCCATCGCCTACAGTTTTGCCCTGCGCAAGCCCGGCCGAAATGGTGGCGGATTTATACCGGTTAAAATGATAGATGGTTGGCGGTGTACTTTCCTCCACCAGGGTAACCAAATTATCGAGGGAAATAGAATTTCCCGAGCTATTGCGCACATAGAGCGTTCTAAGATCAGAGGGATCATCCCGGTCGTTTCTTGCCACCTGTCCTATTACCTGGTATTGTTTGCCTTTTCTGGTAAAATAGCCAAAACGGCGATTGCTGAGTGCCAACTGCAGCGTTTCAGAAATATCCTGTATGCTTACGCCCAGCGAACTTGCTTTTAAGCGGTCAATTAAAACCCGCAGTTCCGGCTTGTTGAATTTTAAATCGACATCAACACCTTGAAAAACAGGGTTTTTGTTTGCTTCTTCTAAAAACTTTGGAAGCTGCGTCTTGATCTTTTCAAAATCTACATTCTGAATTACAAACTGCACCGGTAACCCTCCTCTTCTACTAACTGAAATAGTTTGCTCCTGTATCACAAAGGCACGGCCTTCGGGATACTTATATAAATTCCTGTTAACCATATTCACAATTTCCTGCTGTGAACGATGGCGGTCTTTTGGATCTACCAGGAGGGCTCTTAAAAATCCTGTATTTACTGATCCTGAACCTGTAAAGCCCGGGGCCGTTACGCTAATCAATCCCTTTTTTTCAGGTATAGAATCTTCTACAAATTGTATTAATTTATCGATATAACGGTCCATATAATCGAAGGAAGTTCCTTCGGGAGCCGTTACGGTGAGCCTGAATTGGTTGCGATCTTCTAAAGGTGCCAGCTCGGATGGTATGGTTTTGCCAATAAAATAAATGATTCCAAAGCAGGCTGCTACCAGCACCCAGGCCATCCAACGAACTTTCATAAAGGCATTCAACGATCTGCGGTAGTTATTTTCCAGCCCACGAAAAAATGGCTCTGTTACATTGTAAAACCAGGAGTGCTTGTGTACCTTGGTTGTCATTTTTACGTTTAGTACCGGGGTTAGCGTAAGCGATACAAAAGCAGAAATTAAAACCGCACCAGCCACGACAATACCAAACTCCCGGAAGAGCCTGCCTACAAATCCCTGTAAAAAAATAATGGGTAAAAACACAATTGCCAGCGTAATAGAAGTAGCAATTACTGCAAAATAAATTTCTTTAGAGCCCTCCCTTGCTGCCTGCCATTTGTTCATGCCCGTTTCCATCTTTTTATAGATATTTTCTGTAACCACAATACCATCATCTACCACCAAACCTGTTGCCAGTACGATGGCCAGCAAGGTGAGCACGTTAATGGTAAATCCACACAGATACATAATAAAAAATGCACCAATCAATGAAACAGGAATATCGATAAGGGGACGAATGGCAATGAGCCAGTCTCTAAAGAAAAGATAAATAATAAGTATCACCAGTATAATGGCTATCAATAGCGTTTCCTTTACTTCAGAAATGGAGCGCCGGATAAACTTGGTCTGGTCTAATCCAATATCCAGTTTAATATCATCCGGTACCTGTTTTTTTATTTGCTCATAGCGTTTGTAAAATTCATCGGAGATTGCAACATAGTTTGAACCTGGTTGCGGTACAAGCGCCAAGGCTATCATTGGCACACCACTTTCCTTTAAAATACTTTCTTCATTTTCCGGACCTAGTACTGCTTCGCCGATTTCTTTTAATTTAATATCGGCACCATTTACATTTTTAATGATTACATTATTGAATTCCTCTTCGGTATTGATTTTACCAAATGTGCGTACAGAAAGTTCTGTGGCATTGCCTGCTATTTTTCCTGAAGGCAATTCCACATTTTGATTTTGGAGGGCAACCTGCACATCCCGTGGCGTTAGGTTGTAAGCACTTAATTTGGATGGGTTGAGCCAGATACGCATGGCATATCTTTTTTCGCCCCATATAACAATTGTACTTACGCCGGGAATGGTTTGTAGTTTCTCGAGCAAATCGTTGTTAGCATATTCCGTAACCTGCAACTGGTTGCGGGTGTTGCTTTGCACCGTCATGCTTATTATTGGATCGCTGCTGGCATCTGCTTTTGTTACTACAGGCGGTGCATCCAAATCCGACGGTAATGCGTTGGTAGCCTGCGATACTTTATCCCTAACATCATTGGCCGCAGATTCAAGATCGCTGTTAAGTTCAAATTCCACCGTAATGCTGCTGGTACCCTGACTGCTACTGCTCGTTATATTCTTTACCCCGGCAACACCGTTAATGGCCTTTTCCAGTGGTTCTGTTATCTGATTTTCAATGATATCAGCATTGGCACCCGGGTAATTGGTTCGCACGCTAATGTTGGGAGGATCAATGGCAGGATAGTCTCTTATACCCAAAAAGGTAAAACCTATCACACCAAATAAAATGATAATGATGCTTATTACAATTGCCATCACTGGCCTGCGTAAACTTAGTTCGGATATATTCACTTAATCGTTGTTTTAAATGACTGTTTAATAATCCATGCCCCTGTTCTTTATTCCGCTATTCTTATCATCTCTATCATTCATACTACTTGCCAGGAAAGAGAGCATAACATTGAACAATCAATTATGGTTTACTTTTCTGCAAATTGTTTAAGAGATGTAAAACTATCTGATAGGATTCAATTGCACTTTACTCCCCGGTTTTATAGTTAATAAACCTGTTATTATAACGGTATCTCCTGCTTTTAATCCACTGGTAATTTGCACCATTGCTGTATCCCTAACGCCTGTAGTTACCGGCGCAAGGTTGGCCATTCCATTTGTATACAACATTACTTTTTTACCTCTTGCCTGTGGAATAATTGCCTGTGTAGGAATCATCAAAGCCGCTTCATTTGTACCCAATGATAACTGCACTTTTGCAAATGCGCCTGCAAATAATTTATTGCTTTCCCTGCCTACAGTAGCTTTTACTTTCATACTCCGGGTATCCTCGGCAACACTATTTTCTGTAGCAATAATGGTTGCAGAAAATATATTGTCGCTGCCATCAATTTTAAATTTAATTGAATTACCCATTCTCATCTTTGCACTGTACCGCTCCGGCACAGTAAACAACAATTTAAGTTTATCTACTTCACGGATGGTGGTAACCACTGTTGATGGGCTGATATAGGCACCCATGCTGATGTTTCTTAAACCAGCTTTACCAGTAAATGGTGCCCTTAAGGAAGTTTTGGAAATATTGGTTTGCAAAATATCGATATCTGCCTGAAGGTTTTTTACCGATAACAAACTAAGGTCGTAATCCTGCTGACTGATGCCATTTATTTTAAGTAGCTCGGCCTGGCGTTCTTCTGTTTTTTTAGAGATGGCTAACTGTACCTGTAGTTTTTTTGCCTGTGCCTGCAAATCGGCATCATACAATTTAACCAGTACCGCACCTTGGTTTACGGTAGCTCCCTCTTTAAAAAATATACCAGTTACCCTGCCGGAAACTTCTGGCTGTAAATTGGTTTCTTCAAATGGAGCAAGACTGCCGGGTACTTCTATCTCGTTGCTGACAGCTGCTGTTGAAACGATGTAAGCATCTACTTTAGCTGCTGGTGGTTTTGGCGCTTCTTTTTTTTCATTGGTAGCTGCATCCTTGCAGGCCTGCATAAGAAAAGGTATCGCTACTAATATCAAGAGTTTAGGTGTAAATTTTGTCATTCTAAGATGCGGTAAGTTAGTTATTGAGATTGAAAAGGACGCTAAGTTCACGTTTTAAAGTGAAAAGCTGCAAAAAAATATTATAGTACAAATAGGGTATATATTTTATCCACTGCTATTTACCTTAAGTGTTTGTAGTATCCTGTTAGCCTGGTGTATCAATTCCTGCTTCTCTTTGCTTAAAATCGTTACATGCCCCATTTTTCGGCCTGGTTTTGTAGTAGTTTTTCCGTAAATATGAATAAAGGCATCTGGTATTTCCAGTACCTTCTCCAGCCCCTCATATACGGGTTTGCCCGTACAATTTTCTGCACCAATTATATTTACAATAGCCGCAGGTAAAATGTGCTCTGTATTTCCCAAAGGATATTGCAGCATAATGCGCCAAAGCATATCAAATTGCGATGAGTAGTTGGCCTCAATGGTATGATGGCCGCTGTTATGCACCCTTGGTGCTGTTTCATTTACCAATACCTTGCCTTCCTTATCAACAAATAACTCCACCGCAAAAATTCCTGCGCTTTGCAATGCCTTTACAACTGTTAATGAGATGGCTTCTGCCTTCCACAAAACATTTTCCGGAATATCAGCCGGGCTTATCTGGTAACTTAATAAATTAAGCCTGTTATCAAAAACCATGTCAACCGGGGGATACAAGGCTGTCTCACCTTTCTCACTCACCACAACTATCAGGGCAATTTCTTTATGAATGGCCACCATCTTTTCCAATACAGCGGGCACATTAAAGCCACTGTCAATATCTGATGACGTACGGATAATTTGTACGCCCTTACCATCATAACCACCTTCGCCGATTTTATGAACTGCGGGTAAAAAATACTCCAGCTGTTTTAACTCTTCTGTATTTTGTGTAATGATAAATTCACTGGTGGGGATTTCGTGGTCTTTGTAAAACTGCTTTTGTTTAATTTTATTTTTGATGATTTTTAAAGCTGCTGGCCTTGGATAAACTTTTACCCCTTCACTTTCTAATTTCTCCAACGCTGCATCATTTACGTTTTCTATTTCAATGGTGATGGCATCTAACCCTTTACCAAAGTTGTAAACATCCTCAAAATTGGTGATATCGCCTTTGGTAAAATGATGGCAAAGATGCGCTGCCGGACATTCCGCATCATTTTCCATTACAAATGTTTCAACAGGATAATTGACTGCAGCCTGTAATAACATACGACCAAGCTGACCGCCCCCTAAAATGCCAATTTTTTTCATAGGGCAAATATAAAAGGTATTGGTTGAGAGATGTACATG
>JBBQEA010000184.1:0-10133 GCA_038320245.1 Chitinophagales bacterium
AATCACTCTTTCATTTGTTTAGCCAAACCATCCTTTAATATTTTTACCTGCATAACAGTTGCTATACTCATTGCTCTTTGCTTGGCAAGCGTGGCTTTGGTGCCTTCAAATAATTCATCTACCGTTTGTGCAAATAGTTTATTCCATTGATTGAAATGAGCAGCAGTTAACGGTACAACTTTATTTATATGCTGATGAATTTGCAATGGATTGCCATCGTAGCCACCGGTAAAGAACAATACATTTTCCCAAAAATCAAACATTACTGGCAGGTGCCTCTCCCAATGTACATTAAAGATATCTGTAAAAATATAGCCAATGGTGGCATCTATTTTGACTTTTTTATAAAAATCCCTGATCAGTATTTCAATATCTGCCCGGGTTTCAATATCTTTTTTCATGTTGCTTTTTTTACGCCAGTAAAGGCTGTATTTTTTGTAACATTTCATCTGTACAATGCTCCTGAATTAACGGAAACAATACCCTTTCTTCTTTGCGGATATGGGCATCCAATTCGTTACCCAATTCGTTTAATACAGCTTCAGGGTCAAATCCTTTTTTTAATGAAAGAAACAAACCTTTCAGCAGTGCATGTTCAGCAACTATTTCTTCAGAAATTTTTGTAATTTCCGGATGCAGGTCTTTAACTTTCATTAATAATAATTCTTCCTTTTTGAAATGAGCTTTTAATTCATTTTTATAATAATCGATGGCATAGACCACTTTATCACTGATGGTGGTAGGAAGTCCTTTGTATTCGGGCGCATTTCTTTTTATTAATTGTGCCAGTATCAATGCTCCATGATGTTCTCTTGATAGAGGCGCAAGTGTTTCGTGTCTTTTCATGATTATAAATCTTTTGTATTAAACTTTCGGGTAGCATACCACACCGGTAATACTACCCACAATAATAAAATAATAAATGAAAATGATAAGCCGGTGGCAGTGCCAAAAAAGTCTTTGAATACAGCACCTGTATAGCCCATCATGGCGGATACATCCAACTGTAATAAAATTAAAATCCTGCTAAGGTCAATTGGGTTCAGTGCACTGATGGCGATCATTGGCTTCTCCATCGGGTAATCGGCAAATTGAAACAATAAAAACAGCACCAACCCATCAAACAACAATGAAAAATACAACCACAGCATAATAGCTGCACCAATACCCTTTGCTTTATCCCTTGTTTTCACTGTAGCCAGCATCGCTATTGCTACAAAAATAACACTCAGCAAAGTGCCAATTAATATCATGGTTAAGCCAATGGCATTGGCCTGGTATAGTAAAACTGGTATGCCGGCGCCAATAAAAAATGCAATAGAAAGTGAAGTTGCCAGGCCGGTAAAAAGGCTCAGCCAGATAGTTCTTCTTTGCAACGGCTGACTTACCAGCAGCTCAATAAACTCGGCACTGTTGTACACATAAATGGTAGAGAAAATAATACTCACCAGCGGAACAACAATAAGGATAATATTCAGCAGACTCAGCAAACCCTTGCTGCTGTTGTCCTCCAGGCTGAATACACTAAAGCTGGTGGCAAGCAAAAACAACGTGTAAACCAGCACAATTTTATTGCGCAGAATATCGGTGATCACATATTTTATAATTTTTTTCATAACTTTTTTATTCTGTGCATTTCAGGTTACTGCTGCAATTTCGTTCGGTGAAGACACCGACCGAGGCTGGGCATTTTCTATTAAGCGCTTATCTTGTCATTACCCTTGCAATGGCTTTGGAAAGTCTGTCTTCGCCGGTATCTGCCCGCAGTGCATCAATACTTTTGTGAAATAATAAATGTCCGTCCTGCATGTAAATAATCTGCGTAACCAAGTCGTCCAGTTCACTTAAAATGTGCGATGTAATCAAAACCAGTTTGCCTTTTTCTTTTTCTGCAATGATCTTTTCCTTTAATATTTCTGAAGCCACAGGATCGAGGCCGGCAGTAGGTTCATCCAATATCAACACACTTGGATTGAATAGAAATGCCAATGCTGCACTTACTTTTTGCCGGGTGCCGCCCGACAATGTTCTCATTCTTTTATTCAATAATCCATCCAACGCAAATGACTTTATCAGGTCTTCATCCAGCGCATCTTTTTTATTGCGAATGTCTTTCATCATGTCAAGCACATGGCCAATGGTCATGTTATCGGGGTAACGGCCAATCTGCGGCATATAACCAATTTCATCCCGGTATTGCCAGTGATGCGAAATGTTTTTATCCTTAAATGTAATGAAGCCACTATCGGGTACCACCATCCCAAGTATGCATTTTATAAGTGTGGTTTTACCGCAACCGTTAGGGCCAATCAGCGCAATGCATTCCCCTTTGTTGCAGGTGGTAGATACATTGTCGAGTGCTTTTAATTTTCCGAATTGCTTGGTAACATTGTTTGCAATAATCATTGTGTAAATATTTTTTGTCCGGGCAGCGTAACAATGATCAACATCGTTGCATCGCCCTCTTGTACGTCTGATCTTTATGGAGCCATATTAATAAGTATGCAATCAAATATGCCCGTTCTACAATACAAAATTCGTTTTTGATTAATAAAAAATAGCTCAAAAAAGTTCTTCTTCTATATCAAAATGCACGCCTCATCAGCGGCGAATTGTCTTTAAGATTTTCAGGAGTTAAGCTTGGTAATATTTTCTCCGTTTTATCAAGAAGGGTTGTCATAAAGCTTCTAAATAAAATCATTGCCGGCGGATATTTTTCTACAATCATAGAATACATACTTACCGGCCTGTAAGGAATATCGCCAATTTTATCTTTGTTTAAATCATACCCTTCATATTTATCCCAGTAGTTATTGTTAAACGTATTTTGTACCAACGATCCGTTGGTACCTACATCAAAAGTGTTACCGGTAAAATTGTTGTGATCCAGCGCCACATCCATGCAACTTGCCTGAATTTTTAGCGCCCAGCCGTTATTGATAAAACTATTGTAACGCATAAAAATTCTGCTGGCGCCTTCCATAAAAATGCCGCTGGTGTTTTTTACAAAATAATTTCCCTGCATATAACCATCCGATATTTCCTTCAGCAAAATACCATGCGATGCATCGCCCCAGTTTTCTTCAAAATAATTACTGAACATTTTTATGCGTTGGCTATACATAACTGACACACCCGAACCATTGTTACTAAAAACATTGCTTACATACGTATCGTCATTGCTAAACATAAAGTGCAAGCCATACCGAATGTTTTTAGTTGAAGTATTGCGCCAGATGATAGAATGTTTTACAAACTCAAAGTAAATTCCATCCCGGTGACCGGTTATGTGGTTGCCAATTATCCGCATACTGTCGCCTTGCCAGCAATGGATACCATTGCCGCTTTCCTGCTCCTGACTGCTGCTGGCGCTAACCCTGTTGTTCTCTACCAGGCAGTTTACACTATGTTGAATGTGAATGCCAAAAAAAGTATCATCCAGAATGTTGTTACGAATAATTACATTCCTGCTATCTACCACTTTTATTCCACTGATATCATCAATGCTCGAGACACCGGAATGAACAACTTTAAACCCATCTATAATAACGCCATCAGCTTTCACATAAAGGATCTCGTATTTCTTTTCTCCATCTAGCACAGGATAGTCGATACCACTTAAAAAAATCATTTTATTAATAATGATCTTTTTTTCTGCATATCTACCTGCATCTACAAGTACAGTGTCACCCTCAGTTGCAGCAGCAATTGCAGCGGTGATGGTTTTATAAACCCGCTCTTTGCCAACATGAATTGTGGCGGCTTTAGTATGTGCAAAAAGAAAAATTGACGATATCAAAAGAAGCCTTTTCATTTTTGCATATCCTCCCAGGATATTTGGTTGCCATCAATTTCCTGGAATGTTTTTGCCAGGCTGTCAGCGTTTGCAAAAGCTGCAATGTTGCCACCCATCGGACTTTTGAGAGCAGGACATTGCAGAAACTGTGCATCAGTTACATTTACCAGTTTACCTGGCATGCTAAAATCTACAAAATAAATACCTGCAATATCTTTTTTTGCAACTTCATTCTTTCGTAGAAATCCAATGATGCAATGTTGGTCATCAAACTTATATATTTTTCCTTTTTTAGTGACAATTTCTGCACCAAAACGGTTGTTGCTAATGGTCATTTTACAAAAATCACAATTGTCTCTTCCCATAAGCAGTGGTTGCGGTTGGGTGCTGCAACTGCTGAAGCCGATTGTAATACTTACTAATAATAATGCAGGTGCAGCAAGTGGAGAAAATTTAATTGTTTTGTTTCTTTTCCATTCAAAAACTACCAGCCCTATCAGAATAACTCCTACACCCACAAAAATCCACCCTCCAATATCAGGCATTGAGTACGCCCCGAAATTTAGTAATTGTTTAAAACCAATAAGCGGTGGCTGATAGGCCATACCGGGTACGATGATGGCTGCATCAGGATTTAAATTATGCCCATATTCATACTCCCATTTCCAAAAATCAATCATGGCAATAATGCCAAAAGTAACAAACAGGCCGCATGAAATATTTACCCATATTCTTTTTCCCAAAATGGCAGTTAACAATAAAAGCAAACTAAAAAAGATAATGATACCCGATAATATTTTAAACTCGGGAAAGTCTGCAGCATGCAGGGTTTTCATACCTATGTAGTGGTTTAAACCATTAATGATATCTACATTACCGGCTAGTTTATTGGCATAAATTAACATCCGCAATCCTTCGGGATATTGCGGCGCAGAAAGGTCTATCCGCCAGATAGGGGTAAATAATACAATTACTAATCCTACGGCTGCAATAACCAGCAGTAGTCTGCTGATAATGCTTAGTTTATTTTTCATTGTGAATTTAGTTATACAGCTTACCAAAAAGAAAAAACAGCTGTAATATTTTATTTTTTTGCGGGTGGTAACAACACGCCGTCTATTACATGAATAATGCCGTTTGATGCAGGGATAGATGCTATTATTGTTGCGCTGTTGTTTAGCATAACCTTGCCGTCTTTAATGTTAACAATTGCGTCGTCACCATTAACCATACCTAATACCTGGCCGTCTGTAAAAGTTTCAGCCTTCAGTACACCCAAACTAACATGGTATTGAAGAATGTTTTGCAGATCCTCTTTCTTTTCTGGTTTCATTAATCCGTCAACTGTACCTGCAGGTAATTTGTCGAAGGCTGCATTGGTTGGTGCAAATACTGTAAATGGTCCTGCATTGGATAAAGACGTAACCAATTCAGCTTGTTTTAATGCGGCTACCAGCGTGGTATGGTCTTTTGAGGATATAGCAACTTTTACAACGTCTTTTGCAGATACATCGTCTTGTACATTTTCTTGTCCACCCGCTACAGTTGTGGAACTAGCTGTATTATCTGTTGTGGTGGCTGTTTTATCAGCAGCATTATTACAGGCCATCATTGAGCCAACTATCAGCAGGGAAAAAAATAATTTATTTTTCATCTTTATAAAATTTTTCAGGTTAATAATCTGGTGCCGGAAAATTATGGCCGATGTAATATAAGAGCAATCACACCGGCCATTAATCTTTTGTTTATTTGGTTGTAGTGCTATCGTCTTTCGGCATATTGGTGCCTGTGCTAAACGTTAATGGTACGGTACTGCCTGCAGGCGATACCCTTGCATAGCCTTGCATTTCCTGGTGCAAAGCACTGCAGAAATCTGTGCAATAGAAAGGTATAACTCCTACTCTGTCTGGCACCCATTTTAGCGTAGCTGTTTCGCCAGGCACTACCAGCAATTCCGCTGTTGGTGCACCTTTTACAGCAAATCCATGGGGAACATCCCAGTCCTGTTCAATATTGGTTACATGGAAATATACTTCATCACCCATACGAATGCCTTCAATATTATCTGGTGTAAGATGGCTGCGAATGGCAGTCATATATACATCTACTCGGTTACCATTGCGTACTACTTTTGCTGTGGGTTCACCCTTAGATACAAAGGCATTGCTGTTTTCCTCAATCTTAAAAAACTTAACTGATTTATCTCTTATTACACTTGCTTCTACAGCCTGTGCATAGTGCGGTTCGCCGATGGTTGGAAAGTCCAGGATCAACTGCATCTTGTCGCCACTGATATCAAATAATTGAGCACTTTGGGCAAGCTCTGGTCCCGTAGGTAAAAAACGGTCTTTGGTAATTTTATTATAGGCTACCAGATATTTACCATTCGGATTTTTTGTATCTCCGCCAGGAATCATTAGGTGACCCGGAGAATAAAAAGTAGGAACTCTATCCAGTACCTTCAAATCTTTAATACTCCATTTTACTACTTCGCTGCTTACAAACATAGTGGTGTAAGCATTGCCTCTTCCATCAAACTCTGTGTGTAAAGGACCAAGGCCCGGCTTTTTAACTTCTCCATGCAAAGCAGCTTCATATTTAATAACGGGAATGCCATTGTACTCTCCGGCAAAGTTCTTTGCAGCAATGGCTTGTTGTATTTTTGTAAAACTGAATACAGGTATCAATGCGGCCAATTTACCACTACCAATAATGTACTCGCCGGTTGGGTCTACATCACAACCATGTGGAGATTTGGGGCAAGGAATAAAATATACGAGGCCCGGAAATTGGGTTACATCCATCACGGTTACTTCGTTTTTAATAGTAGAAATAGCCGTGTGTGTTTTTTCATCGTAGCGATTGCTGGCGTATTTTACTGCCTGCTTACGACCCTTACCTTCTTTAATTAATTGTTCTGCCATTTTCCAGTTAACTGCCATCACAAAATCCTTGTCTCTTTTAGACGCATTTACTTCAAGCAAAGTGTTGGCCTGTTCTGTATTATAACAACTAAAGAAAAACCAGCCACTTGATACGCCTTTACCTGCGTGACTGAGATCGAAATTTACCGGTGGGCATTGCAGTTGAAATGCAATATCCATGTTGCCATTAGTTTTATCAACACTGATAAAACTAATGGTACCCTTAAAATTCTTTTTGTAGCTGTTGATGGCAACATCGGCGGGTTTGTCATCCGGCGGAACACTGAATCTTGTACCTGCCACCACATACTCTGTATTTTCTGTAATGAAAGGAGAGGAGTGATTGCCTGCACTATTGGGCAATTCAAGAATTTCTGCAGTATGAAAGGTGCTTAAATCAACCCTTGCTACACGTGGTGTATTGTTAGCGTTGGCAAATATCCAACGGCCATCAATGTTGCCGGCTGTTTGCGAAAGTTCCAGGTGATGCTGATCGTCCCATGGAATAAAACCATGCGACGTGTTTAACAATGGTTTGGTTTCCTCAGAATAGCCATATCCATTTTCCGGATTTACTGAAAAGATCGGAACTACTTTAAGCAAGCGGCCGCTAGGCAGGCCATACACACTCATTTGTCCGCTAAAACCACCGGATACAAAATTGTAAAACTCATCGTACTTGCCGGGCGCAACGTAAGATTTTGCAGCGGCATCGCCACTCACTGCAGACTGAGCATTTTTTGGTTTGCAGGAATTAAAAATTGTTACTGCCATCAATAGTAAAAAAATAGAAAGCAGTTGTTTTGAATATTTCATATAATAATTGTTTTATTGTTTTAATGTTTCAGAGAATACAACATAGGTATCCTCTAATAGTGATTCATCATGCACCATTCACTACTTTACGCCATCATTTTTACGCATAAACTCATACAGCGATCTTGCTTCGTCATCACTTAAATTTTGATTGGGCATACGCACCAAACAAATCTCCAGTTGCGCCTGCGCTTTTGGATCTTTTGTAATCATAGCATCAGTATTAGTTACAAAATTCATAATCCATTCTGGTGTATGACGTGAGGTAACACCTTTCCAACCTGGGCCGACTAATTTTTCGTCGGTTAATTTGTGACAACTGCTACATTTTACGCCAAAAGTTTTTTCACCGTTACCCGCCATAGTTGCATCTAATGCTGCGGGTATATCTACTTTTGTAAATTTCCCTTCTCCTCTTGTTGGATCGTAGGATGGATTGCCATTATCAGTTTTTTTTGTGGCATCATACGGGTCGACTGTTGCTTTTGTATCGCTTCCTGCGCCACCACCACAGGATGCTATTAATGCACCCAGAAATAAAACGATTGCTAATTTTTTCATAAATGAAGGTTTTTGATTTTTAAATGATAGCGCAAGATTACACAGCTGTTGAATGTTACTTTATGCGTTCAGTCATATTTGTTCGATAACCGCTAAACGCTATTAAAAATTAAGTGTAAACATGATGAAAATCATAAAGTAGCCTTTTTGAAATCATATAGAAGATTTAATGGTGCTGGTAGATTTGTAATTAATATAAATTGGTTGAAAACCATGATTGATACAGATACATTGCTTGCGTTAGGTGCATGTTATAAAAAAGTTGCTGCAGGGGAGGTTATATTTCATGAAGGGGGTGTAGCTAACTTTTACCATCAATTAGAAAGCGGAAGTGTAAAATGGGTTAATATAGATGATGATGGTAAAGAATTTATTCAAAATATGATTGAACCGGATGAGTGTTTTGGCGAACTTCCACTGTTTGATAATTTGCCTTATGCTGCCAGTGCAATTGCAGAAACCAACTCAGTTATTTTACGGCTGCACCGAATTCCATTTCTTCAACTACTAACAGAAAAGCCTGAAATACATTTTGCATTTTCTAGAATTATGTCCGAAAGGCTCCGATTTAAATTTCTTTTATTAAAAGAGTTGGCTAGTCAGGACCCGGAACATAGCATCAACAGTCTGTTGAATTATCTAAAACAAAATAAAAAGAGTTTTTGTGCTAAATACAATAAAGTAAATCTTACCCGTCAACAAATTGCAAGCATGACTGGTTTAAGAGTAGAAACCGTCATACGCACCATCCGTCACCTGCATGTAAAAGGGATCCTTGTTATAGATAAGGGCAAAGTGTATTATTGATTTATGATTGTAATCATATTAGCTTGCTTTTTACCTTAGTTCCTTTGCGTTAAATGTTTTACTATGGGATTTTCTTTGAGACGTTATTCTAACATTGCTATATTTAACCTGCTATTAATTTCATTACTTGGTTTAATTCTTAGATATAAAATTGCCTTTGTACTTCCCTTCATAGATCAAAGCCATTTATTACACGGACATTCGCATTTTGCTTTTACAGGATGGATGACGCATGCGTTGATGGTATTACTTGTTGCATTTATGGCTGTACAAAAAGGTCAGGAGGTGCTAGCAAAATACAGGTGGATTATCAATGCCAATCTATTTACTGCTTATGGCATGCTTATCAGTTTTCCATTGCAAGGATATGGACTCTTTTCTATCAGCTTTTCCACGCTTTCTGTGGTTGTTTCTTATGTATTTGTGGTTATGTATTGGAAAGACTTAAACAGCCTGCCACAAAAGAAAGTAAGTCATTGGTGGATAAAGGCGGCTTTGTTTTTTAATGTACTATCTTCTGCCGGCACCTTTGCCCTTGCATTTATGATGGTTACAAAAAATATGCATCAAAACTGGTATTTAGCTTCGGTGTATTTCTATTTGCACTTTCAATACAATGGCTGGTTTTTATTTGCCTGTTTGGGGTTAGCCACAGACAAACTTTTGAGTAATGTGTCATCAAAAATTTTAAGGAAAATATTTTGGCTTTTTGCCGGTGCATGTGTGCCTGCCTACCTGCTTTCTGCATTGTGGTTGCCAATGCCTGTATGGCTATATATTCTGGTAGTATTGGCAGCGTTTAGTCAGGTAGCAGGTTGGATATTTTTTGTACAGGAGGCAAAAAAGCATTTGTTATTTATAAAGAGTTCCTTAAATAAAACAGTGCAGTGGCTGCTGCTTTTTTCCTCGATTGCTTTATCTATTAAGCTGTTGCTGCAACTTGGTTCTACCATCCCAGCACTCAGTAAGCTTGCATTTGGATTTCACCCTATTGTAATTGGTTACCTGCACCTTGTTTTACTTGGAGTAATCACTTTATTCCTGCTGGGAAATTTGATTGATCAAAAACTAATTTTGCTTAATTCCAAAACATTTGCAGGTATCAAAATTTTTACAGCAGGAATTATCATTAATGAAGTACTATTAATGGCACAAGGCGTGGCCGCAATTGGTAATATCACCGTTCCATTTATCAATGAATTACTGTTAATTGCAGCCTGTATATTATT
>JBBQEA010000185.1:0-10115 GCA_038320245.1 Chitinophagales bacterium
TAGAAGGTGGCCACATGATAGAAGATGATCTTAATAAATTAGAGGCGCTTTATAATCGTGGTACCAGGTATTTAACTTTGACGCACAACATTTCTCCTTCATGGGCAACCAGCGCAGCAGATGAAACTTCCTCAAATCCCACCATAGGGCATGGTTTAAATTCAGAAGGTAAAAAAGGGCTTACTGCTTTTGGAATAAAGGTAGTGCAGCGTATGAATCAATTGGGTATGATGGTAGATGTGAGTCATGTAGGAGACCAGACTTTTTGGGATGTGATAAAATATTCGACCAAACCAATTATTGCATCACACAGTTCTGTTTACACGCTGGTTCATCATAGACGCAATTTAAAAGATGATCAGATAAAGGCCATCGCTAAAAATGGAGGTGTTATTCAAATCAATTTTAATCCGGGTTTTATTGATAGTAGTTTTGATAAAAAAGAAGCGGCATTTTTTGTAACACATAAGGATGCATTGGATGCACTGCAAAAAAGTGGTATTCCTGAATTTTATGCAATGGATTCTATTTACCATAAATACGCCGTAGAAGCCAACACTATGCGTCCGCCCCTATCCATGGTTATTGATCATATCGACTATGTCGTAAAATTAGTAGGCGTTGACTATGTAGGACTGGGCTCTGATTTTGATGGCACCAATCTCACACCTCAGCAATTAGATGATGTTACCGATTATCCATTGATTACAAAAGCGCTGGTAGAAAGAGGCTATAGTGAAAAAGATATTGATAAAATTTTAGGCGGGAACTTTTTACGGGTTTTAAAGGCGAATGAAAAACATTAAAAAATTTCAAACCCAAAAATGAACCCGGTTAAAACTTCCAGTAAAAAATTGATACCAATCATAGCTGCATCTTCAGTGGGCACGCTCATTGAATGGTACGATTTTTTTATTTTCGGAAGCCTCGCTACGATTATTTCTACAGAGTTTTTCCCAAAAGAAAATCCGGTTGCTGCTTTCTTAGCAACACTGGCTACTTTTTCTGCAGGCCTTGTTGTACGGCCATTGGGAGCTTTGGTCTTTGGCAAAATGGGCGATATGATTGGCCGAAAATATACCTTTATGATTACCCTGGTATTGATGGGCGGCTCTACCATTGCCATTGGTTTAGTTCCTACTTACGAATCCATCGGATTTGTTGCTCCGCTGATTGTTTTAATATTAAGATTGTTGCAGGGATTGGCTATCGGCGGCGAATACGGCGGAGCAGCAACTTATGTTGCCGAACAATCACCGGTAAAACAACGAGGGTTTTGGACATCGTGGATACAGGCATCAACAGGAATTGCATTTGTACTTTCCATTTCAGTTATTTTAATTATTAAAAACTTAATGGACAAATCTTCATGGGAAAGCTGGGGGTGGCGCCTGCCTTTTTTGGTCTCTGTTTTTTTGGTAGTTGTCTCTGTGTATATGAGAAGAAAAATGGATGAGTCACCACTTTTTGCCAAAGCCAAAGCCGAAGGCAAAACATCTACAAACCCTTTGAAGGAATCATTTGGTAACAAAGAAAATTTAAAAATTGTACTACTCGCTTTTTTTGCGCTCACGGTTGGAGGTGGAACAATAGGCTGGGTAGGTTTTTATGCCCAAAGTTTTTTACTCAAGACCATGTTTGTAGAATATGGCCAGGCAAACACGGTAATGATAATCGGAGTACTTCTCGGGATTCCTTTCTTCTTTTTATTCGGCTGGCTAAGTGACAAGATCGGACGCAAATATATTTTATTAATAGGCATGTTGCTTGGTGTGATTGGCTTCCGGCCTATTTTTTCGGGCATGTACCAGGTTGCCAATCTTCAACATAAAACAGAAATCAAATCTGACATGGTAACTGGTACCTCAACACAAACTTTGCAGGGAAGCGATGAGATGGTTACAACTACCACACAGCATTTTTATACCGATGGCACCATTTTAAAAGAAATAAAAAAAGACATAACGGGAAGTGGTACACGAGAAGAAGATTTGACAAAAACAATAACACTTACCAATACAGGCAAATGGAAATTGATCTTTTTTGTCTTTTTACTGGAGTTTATATTTACTGTTTCTTACGCACCGCTTGCCGCGTTTATCGTAGAGATGTTTCCGCTTAAGATCCGATATACTTCTCTTTCTTTACCCTACCATTTTGGCTACGGAATATTCGGCGGTATGGCTCCCTATTTTGCTTCGTATTTAGTACAGAAGGCAAGTGAAGCCAACAAGTCCGATTATTACCTGGCTGGCCTAACCTACCCAATGGTGTTGATGAGTCTCAGTATCATAATTGGATTAATATATCTTAAAGAGAACAAAACTGAACCATCCTTAGAAATAGTAAACTCTTCCAAAACAAATCAATTAAAAAGATGGCTGGGCATTGCCTGGATATTGCTTGGACTGGTTGCCGCCTGGTTCGGTATTTTTAAAATGGGTATTCCAAAAATACTATCAGGCAAACAGGAGGACATTGTTTTTGGAATCATTATGATGCTCATCATTACACCTGTTGCTGCGATAGGATTGATTCTATTTGGGAAATATTCATTGCAGGGAGAATATGATGATGAGACAGTTGCTGAAAACATTATAATTGCAGAATCACCCTTGTGAATACAAAAGCAAAAATTAAATTTTTAGAATTAAAACTATTTACCAAAACATACAAATGAAAATTGTTAAGCCCAAAAGCCTTCCTAATGCTCTTACACTAATTATGATGGTAATCGTACTGGCCGCAATTAGTACGTGGCTACTTCCTTCCGGGCAATACAGCAAATTATCTGTAGAGAACAACCAGGCTTTTGTAGTAACATCTACGGCAGGCACAGTATCACTGCCCTTTACGCAACATACACTTGACAGTCTTTACATAAAGATCTCCTTACAAAAATTCAGTAATGGAGATATCCGCAAACCAATTTCTGTTCCTGGTACATACAAAAAGCAAAAATCAAATCCACAAGGTTTTATTGCCATGCTGGAAGCTCCTGTAAAAGGTATTATAGATAGTATTGATGTAGCGCTTTTCGTTTTATTTATTGGAGGCTTTATGGCGGTATTTAATAAAACAGGCGCTATGTTCAAAGGCGTAAAATATCTCGCGCAGGAAATGAAGGGTAAGGAAAGAAAACTGATTGTGATTTTGGTTTTCGTGTTCTCCTTTTTCGGTGGCTCTTATGGAATGGATGTGGAGTCTATTGTATTTTATCCTGTATTAGTGCCACTCTTTATGGCTGAGGATTATGATGCAATGGTGCCATTGGCGATTGTATTTGGAGGTGCTGCTGTAGGCTTTATTGCCAGTTTTACCAACCCTTTTTCTACTATCATAGCTTCCAATGCGGCGGGCATTAACTGGATTGATGGACTATATGGAAGGCTCTTATTTTTTCTTATCGCTACTTCTTTGCTGGCCTGGTATATCCTTAGGTATGCTGCCAAAGTAAAAAAAGACCGAACAGCTTCTCTTGTTTATAAAATAGATGGCATTACCGAATCCCCTTTTGAAATTGAAGTACATACATCAGGTGAAAGAATGAAATTGAATATTAAAACAAGATTGCTGTTACTCATATTTATACTCACTTTTTCCAGCATGATAGTAGGCATTGTTTTCTTTAACTGGTGGACGACAGAAATGGCTTCCCTGTTTTTTGGTTCTACCATCCTGGTAGGAATATTAGACCGTATGAGCGAAAAAGAATTTGTAGCTGAGTTTTTAAAAGGCGCAGAAGGTTTATTGTCCGTGGCCTTGATCATTGGACTGGCACGAGGGGTGACTATTGTGTTAAATGATGGGCTCGTCGCCGATTCCATTCTTTTTTACGCATCCAATGTGGTGCAGCATTTTCCGGCAATTGTTTTTATTATCATGGTAATGATATTCTATTTCTTTTTTGCCATCGCGGTAAGCTCATCTTCGGGTATGGCTGTACTTACCATGCCTATCATAGGTGCGCTGGCTATTATTGTAAATATTCCCGGCCGCGAAATTGTGAATGCCTATTTATTTGGTATCGGTATTATGTTCCTGATATCTCCTACGGGCTCCATTTTCCCTGCTTTGCTAATGGTAAAAATAAGTTACAAGGCTTGGCTGAAATTTATAACACCTATGATTATAGCATTACTTATTTTAGGTGCTATCTTTTTAATAATCGGAATAAATATTAAATAAAATAACAAATACAAAAATGAAAATGTTCAAAAAACTATTACTGGGAATTTTCACCTTGATTTTTGCTGTAAATGTAAATGCCCAAACGCCGGAAGCATCAGGCCAAAAAATAATTTATGGTAGTAATAGCAAAGCAGGAAACTACTTTGACAACCGCGGTTTCAAAATGTATTATGAAATATACGGCAAAGGCCAACCGCTGCTGATCATTCATGGCAATGGTGGTTCCATAAAAGATTTCACAAACCAGATTCCATTCTTTGAAAAAAATTATAAAGTGATTTTAGCAGATAGCAGGGCACAAGGAAAATCAATTGACACCGGTGACTCTTTAAGTTATGAAATGATGACGGATGACCTGAACGCATTGCTCGATCATTTGCACCTCGATTCATGCTATATTATTGGATGGAGCGATGGTGGTGTCAATGGTTTGCTGATGGCCATCCATCATCCCGATAAAGTAAAAAAGCTGGCAATTACAGGGGCAAACCTATGGCCAGATTCCACTGCTCTTGAGCCAACCATTTACCATTTTATACAGTATTTAGCTGATTCTTTATCAAGGGCAAACCAAACAACAGATGTAAAAAACGAATACAAGATGGTAAAGATGATGACCAAAGAGCCTAACATTTCCCTGGAGCAATTGCATACGATCAAATGTCCAACACTGGTGATTGGTGGCGATCATGATGCGGTATTAACAAAACATACCCTCCTGATTGCAGAAGCCATTCCGAAGTCTTATTTATGGATTCTTCCCAATTCCGGGCATTCAACACCTGTTTATTATAGTAAACAGTTTAATGAAACCGTTAATACTTTTTTTAAAAAACCGTATAGAAAAATAGAGGGGATGGACAGGCTGAATTAAAATATGAATACACGCTGGGGGAAAATAATAATTCAAACTTCAACAAGGTCATTTATCATAAAAACAAATCGTCCATTGTCAAAGTTTGATCTATTAATCCCAGGCTTTGCTTGTTGTGTTTGATGCCAAAAGTGGTTATCAATGTAAGTAGCAATCTTTTTTTTGTGCCAGTTTTTATTTCAAAAACCGACATGAGGTTCCGTAAAGCATTAGCCTCGGTTTGGGTCAAAACAAATTCAGTATGATAGAATTTTATTTCAAAAAGGTTGATGGTTTGGTCATTGCGGTCGAGTACAAGATCAATTTGTGTTCCCTTCTCCCTATCGTTTCCTTTTTGAAGGAAGGTAGAAGATTGAGCATACACACCAGCGATGCCCAATGCTTTTTTAATTTGAGGCAGGTGTTTGAGACAGGCATTTTCGAAGGCATAGCCGGCCCAGACTTTGGCCGCTTGTGTTTGGCTCAGATGATTCCAGGTTTTACGTCCTTCGTCTTTATTCCTTTCTATAAAGCGAAGATAGAACAAGGAATACTCATCGGTGAGCCGGTAAAGTTTATCCTTTTTCTGTTTGCCAAAAGGGTAATAAGAATTGATAAATCCTGATTGCTCCAATTCTTCCAGCACTTTGGAAGTATTGCCGCCTTCAGGAAGTTTGCCGTTGGCAACAATGGCCTGGCGGGTCAAACCCTGTCTTGATTTTGCTAATGCCCTTACCACTGCTATATGGTTACCGGCATTGGAAAAAAGCGAAGGATAAAGGTCCGGAAATTCATTCCGCAATAAAGAGTTCTTTGAAAAACATATATCATTAATATTTTGAGTGGCGCTTTTATCGCCTTTAATTTCTTTAAGATAATGCGGTACGCCACCAATTGCCATGTAGAGTTGAACAATTTGGTAATGGTTGAAAAAAATATTGCGGCTGTTCAAAAAGCTCTCGGTTTCTTTAAGTGTAAAGGGATAAAGAAAAATTCGCTTTGTAATCCGGTTGTGCAATCCACCGCGGTCTTTTACTATTTTTTGGATCATCCACGAAGCAGCCGAACCGCAAATAACCACAACAATATTTCGGGTAACAGCCCAGCTATTCCAAAACCAGCTAAAAGCCATTAGAAATTTTGATTTATGTCCTGCCATCCAGGGTACCTCATCAAAAAAAATTACCCGCTTTTTTTTGGAGGGTTTGCGGTCGAGTAAACCGGCAAGCATCGAAAAAGCTTCCAGCCAGTCGGCGGGCGCTTTCTTAGGAACGCTTCTTTTAAAAAAAGTATGTAACTGGATCGTGAAGTTTTGCAATTGCCCGGCAGTATCACTGTCTTGCAACCCGGTAAGCTCAAACGCAATATGGGGTTGATAGGTTTGCCTGATCAAATAGGTTTTACCGACCCTTCGCCGTCCAAAAACTGCTACCAGTTCGGCTTCTTTGGAAGCAAGTGCAGTGTACAGCATTTCCTGTTCTTCTTTGCGGCCTACCAAAATTGATGACATGATGTTTAAAATTATTCGTGGCGAAATGTGGGGTAAATATATAACATTCCGCCCGCAATAAAAATAATTACCGGCTGGGAAACATCAGAAACATTTCGCCTCGTTTCGTTTCGACACAACCGAAATGTAACAAAAAGACTTCATAGTTTGAATCAGGCAATAACCTAAATGGGGTGGTGTATTAAATTTATTCGTGGCGAAATGTAGTGAGAATGTTGTAGATTTCGCCACCAATAAAATTAGCGGCATTTACAAATACATTCTGACTTTGGCGATTAACCTCAATAAAATATGAAAGGAGACTGCCTGAATATGGAATCCAAATTAACTACTAAACAATATCTTCGATAAATTTTTATGAAATCTATTCAAACTAAACAAACACCAACATGCCCATAAAAAAAACGGATGAAGGTTTAGAACGGGTAATAGGCGTGCCAGGACTAGCACTTACCATTGTCAATAATACAATTGGCGCTGGGATTTTTGCATTACCCGCTATCGTAAGTATGCAGCTCGGTGCCTTTGGAATTTTTGCCTATATAATTGGTTGCCTCCTGGTGACTACTATAATGTTGTGTTATATGGAAATTGGCACGCGGGTAACTTCCAGCGGCGGCTCGTATGCTTATGTAGAAGCGGCTTTCGGAAATTTTGCTGGATTTGTAATTAACTGGTTATATTTTTTTGGCTGGGGTGTTTTAGGTAGCGCGGCAGTAATTAATATTTTCGCTGACTCGCTTTCTGGGTTAATCCCTGTTTTGACAAATAGTCTTGTTCGTGCCTTATTATTTTTTGTAGTGTTGGGCGCTATCGTATTGCTGAACATCCGCGGCACCAAACAAAGTGTACAATTTTTAAAAGTTATCAGCATTATTAAACTGCTTCCACTTTTTGCAATTATTATTTTTGGCTTTAGCCATATAAAACCGTCTAACCTGCACTTACAAAATCTTCCGCCTCTTAAAACATTTGCAGATACGGTGCTGGTATTGATATTTGCGATTGCCGGCTTTGAATCATCTCTTAGTGTAAGTGGTGAAATTAAAAATTCGAGACGAACCGTTCCTCTTGGGATTTTGTTGGGCGGCGTTTTGGTATTTATTACCTATATGCTTATACAGACAGTTACACAAGGAGTCTTAGGTGCTCAAATTTCAGCAGTCCACGATGCACCATTGGCGGCAGTTGCCGAACAAATCACCGGTCCTGCAGGAGCAACGGTTCTTCTACTGGCGGCGGCTATTTCCTGCTTTGGTTTAAACAGTGGAGACATATTGTCAACGCCACGATTGTTATTTGCAGGTGCCAATGATGGCCTGTTTCCAAAGTTTTTGGGCAAAGTTCATCCTAAGTTTGCAACACCTTATGCAGCCATTATTACCTACGCTTCTTTGATTTTTATTTTCTCGGTTTCAGGAAGTTTTAAACAATTGGCAATTCTTGCGAGCGCTTCCATACTACTTATTTATCTCTCGGTTATTTTGGCAACCATTAAAATGAGAACAAAAAAACGGAAAGTAGCAGAAAAGACTTTCAGGATTCCCGGGGGATTGATCATTCCTTTTATCGGCATTGCGGCTATTGTTTGGTTGCTCACGAGTCTGGGCAAATGGGAAATTTTGTCAACCGTTATTTTCATAGCGGTCGTATGTGTGATTTATTTTGTGATGAAGAAAATAAAAAAGGAAAAAACCAACATCATTTCAGATTTATCATAAAGAAGAAAATTCATCATCATACATTTATGCATCAATTTTATTAAACCAAAAAAATACAAATGAAATACTTATCATTCCTTTTATTGATTGTGATATGTGCCTGCAACCAGCAAGCAAAATATGATACCATTATCCGTAATGGAATGATCTATGATGGCAAAGGCGGAGCGCCCTTCAAAGGAGATATCGCCATCAATGCAGATACGGTTGCCTTTATCGGTGATTTAAAAAATGCATCAGCTAAAAATGAAATAGATGCCGGTGGCAAAGCAGTAGCTCCAGGCTTCATCAACATGATGGGGCATTCTGAAGAATCGCTATTCCAGGATGGAAGGTCACAAAGTGATATCAGGCAGGGAGTAACTACGGAGATATTTACAGAATTCAGTATGGGTCCTTTGAATGCCAATATGAAAGAACAAATGCAAAAGAATGAAGGGGATATCAAATACCCGGTAACGTGGAATACATTGGGAGAATACATGAACACACTGGAGCATAAAGGCATCTCCTGCAATATCGCGTCGTTTGTAGGTACCGGTACAGTAAGGCAATATGTGATTGGCGAAGATGATAAAGCGCCGACTGCCCAACAATTAGACAGCATGAAAATTTTGGTAGATAGCGCGATGAAGGAAGGCGCATTGGGCGTTACCTGTGCACTACAATATCCGGTAGATGTTTTTGCAAAGACAGATGAATTGGTAGCCCTTGCAAAAGAAGCATCCAAATATGGCGGTACTTATATCAGTCATATCCGCAGCGAAGGCAACCAATTAATACCAGCCGTCAATGAAATTATCACCATTGCAAAAGAAGCAAACATTCCGGTAGAGATCTGTCATTTAAAAGCGTCTGGCAAAGACAACTGGGGTAAGATGGACAGCGTGATACAAATGGTGGAGAGTGCACGCAAACAAGGCATTGACATTACTGCTGACATGTACACTTATACAGCAGCAGCTACAGGTTTGACATCCTGCTTCCCTCCCACATTGCAAGATGGAGGTTTCGGAAAATTAAGAGAGCGTTTACAGGATCCTGTTATAAGAAAAAAAATGATAAAAGCTATGAACACCTATGCGGACGATTGGGAAAATGAATATTATTCATCAGGCAGCCCTGATAATATTTTGCTCCTTTCATTTAAGCAGGACTCACTGAAAAAATTTACAGGAAAAACATTGACCCAAGCCGCAAAAATGCGTCGCACTTCTCCGGAAGAAACAGCGATGGATCTGATTATTCAGGACAGCACACGAGTGGGCGTTGCTTATTTTGTAATGGATGAAAACAATATTAAAAAGAAAATTGTTTTACCATGGGTGAGTTTTGGAAGTGATGAAGCGTCCTATACCAACGAAGGCGTCTTTTTGAAATCAAGTGCACATCCCCGCGCTTATGGAAATTTTGCCAGGGTGATAGGCAAATATTCCCGCGATGAAAAATTAATGACATTGCAACAGGCTATTTATAAATTAGCTAATCTACCTGCCACACATTTAAAACTGCAAAAACGCGGAGAGCTTAAAGTGGGCAACTATGCCGACATCGTAATTTTTGATCCGGCAAAAGTTCAGGACCATGCTACTTATGACAAGCCGCATCAGTATGCAACAGGTGTGAGCGATGTGTTTGTAAATGGTATGCTGGTGCTAAAGAATGACGAACATACTGGTTCACTGCCTGGCAAATTTTTAAAAGGGCCTGGTTATAAAAAAATGTAAATTTCGCAAAATCTGAATTTTCTCATTTTTAACAACAACTAGCTACAAACAAAATCTATCAAATAAGAAATGGAAACACACGCACACGAATTGCACAAAGCGCCAGGCCATGG
>JBBQEA010000186.1:0-9999 GCA_038320245.1 Chitinophagales bacterium
CAACGGTAAAATAGATTAACACAACCCAACAAAAGAAACGGAGCTACCAACAGTCAACAAAACGGACTGAGGGCGGAGCTTTGCCAAAAAATGTATCACACTTAAAGGGCGATGATATATTTTTACTCCCGGAATCGCTGATATTTTTCCATTTAAATCGAAATATCCATTTTTTTTTGTAAGTTGAAGCCCGGATAACAACAGCTACGCTTGTTCTATTTAATCACAAAGAAAAGTTTTTTATGGCCAGATCATTATTGGTAATCTTATCATTTGTTCTTTTTATTACTGTCCGGGCTCAAAATACTGCAGGAAGTACTACCACGCAATCATCAACTTTAAAACGCCCAAAATTAGTAGTGGGTATTGTGGTCGATCAAATGCGATGGGATTATTTGTATCGGTACGCAAATCGCTACGCAGAAAATGGCGGTTTCAAGCGCTTGCTCAACCATGGCTTCGCCTGCGAAAATACAATGATACCCTACACGCCAACCATTACTGCATGTGGCCATGCCAGTATTTATACAGGTTCTGTTCCCGCAATTAATGGAATATCGGGCAACGACTGGTGGGATTACATCCAGAATAAATTTGTTTATTGCACCGAAGATACCACTGTAGAAACAGTAGGAAGTACCACCACATTAGGACAAATGAGCCCTAAAAACTTGTTGTCAACTACTATTGGAGATGAACTGCGGCTTGCAACCAACTTTCAAAGCAAGGTGATTGGCATTGCCATTAAAGACAGAGGTGCAATTTTACCAGCAGGGCATAGTGCCAATGCAGCCTATTGGTATGATAATAAAACAGGCGACTGGATTACATCATCGTACTATGAAAAAGAACTCCCTTCATGGGTAAAAGATGTTAATGCAAAAAAACTGGTTGATAAATATTATGCTCAGGATTGGCCGTTGCTGTATCCCGTAAATACCTACGATCAAAGTGCACCAAATACAAGACCTTTTCCTCGTAGCACCAAACAATATGTAGAAAAAAATTACAGCGTAATAGCCGCCATACCTTATGGCAATACCTTCACGCTGGAAATGGCAAAAGCCGCCATCATGGGGGAAAAGATGGGTGTGAATGCAAATACAGATATGGTTACAATCAGTCTTTCTACTCCTGATTATATTGGGCACGCCTTCGGCCCCAATTCAGTAGAAGAAGAAGATTGTTTTTTACGATTGGATAAAGATTTAGGAGAATTCCTCGACTTTCTGGAAGAAAAAGTAGGTAAGGGAAACTCTCTTGTTTTTTTAACTGCAGATCACGGTGTTGCCAATATGCCATCGTTTTTAAATGCAAATAAAATTCCTGCAGGAAATTTCGATAGTCAAAAAATGGAAGAGGACTTAAATGTTTACCTCAATTCAAAATATGACAACAGCAACCTTGTTATAGGGATATTAAACTACCAGGTTTACCTAAACAGAAATGCGATAGCTGCAAAGAAAATAAATAAGGAAACTTTATATTCCGATGTAATACAATTCCTGATAAAGAATTCATCTATCGACAGGGCATTTGGTTTGGATGCAATAAACGAAACTACGCTACAACCCTGGTTAAAAGAAACCCTCAGTAATGGATATTATCCCAGCCGTAGCGGTGATATACAAATTATACTTCGACCACAATGGATTGATGGGTTTTTAAAAGGAGGGAGTACACACGGTGTATGGAATCCTTATGATGCACACATTCCGTTAGTATGGTATGGATGGAACATTAAGCAGGGCAAAACTTACAGGGAAACTTACATGACAGATATTGCTGCTACTATTGCGGCCATGCTCAACATACAAATGCCAAGTGGTTCAGTTGGTCGTGTAATTGCAGAAAGTTTAGGCAGATGATTTTTATTTGTAGTTAATGATTAAAACAAGCCTTTTAAAACAGGTGTTTTTTTTAAACTTTAAAATTAAATTTATGAAAGCATTATTTTCAACCTTACTTATTTCTTTTGTTTGCTGTCAAATGGTTTTAGCACAGCCTAAGCCACTCAACAGTGAAAAGTTTTTTTCTGATGAGTCAATGTTAAGTGTAACATTGGTTTCACCGATGAATAAATTCCTCAGCAATAAAAGTACCAAAGGAGTAGAGGTTTTTCCAGCTCGTTTTTCCATCAGTTTTCCCGACAACACAACTGTTAGTGAGCAAATACAGGTAGAACTTAGAGGACATAACAGAAGAGAGAATTGCTATTTCCCTCCTTTAAAAATTATTTTTAAAAAGAAAGATTCTTCAAAATCTGTTTTGTCTCCGTTAAAATCATTAAAACTTGTTAGTGGTTGCAAAAACAATAGTTTGTATAGCCAATATGTTTTAAAAGAATATCTAGCATACAAAATATACAATCTCCTAACCGAAAAAAGCTTTAGAGTAAGGTTGTTAGATGTAAATTATGTAGACAGTGGGAGTAATAAAAAACCATTTAGGAACTATGCTTTTTTCCTTGAAGATGTTAAAGAAATGGCGAAGAGAAATGATTGTAAAGACTGGACAGCTGGAAGACCCAATACTGAATATACCGACAGGAATCAAATGTTGTTGGTAGCCTTGTTTCAATATATGATTGGCAATACTGATTGGTCAGTTCCGGTAAGGCATAATATTAGAACGATCCGGTTAAAAGATGATTCACTTGCAAGTCCATTTTCAGTTCCATACGACTTCGATTATTCCGGCCTCGTAAATACAGATTACGCAGTACCGGATCCAATGTTGAATACAGTGTCTGTTGTAGAAAGAGTGTACCGTGGTTATCCAAGAACAATGGATGAATTGAACGAGGCGTTCAAAATTTTTAATTCAAAGAAAGAAGAAATATATTCTCTGATAAATAATTTTAAGCTTTTAGAAAACAATACCAAAAAAAGTATGATTGAGTATTTGGATGAATTTTACAAGACAATACAAAAGCCAAATGATGTAAAAGCAATATTTATTCAAGGTGCCAGATCCTGATGTAATTATTATTTAATCACTTCCTGCCATTAAGTGCAGCCTGGTATTCCAGTTTAATTATACTGGCGGCTCTGCATCTGGCATCTAATGCAGAGCCGTGGAATGCAGCAGATATTACTAGTTAAATTAAAATAAAAGAGACGACAGCAGTGGTAGCAAAATCTGATAAATAATATTCATAAAAGCTGGCACGATTATTAAACTGCTTAAAATAAACTTATATACATGAATAATTTTTTCAAAACTATTATTGCCGGATACGGTGCAAAAAAATTAGGTGGTGGTTGTTTCAGCACTATATTGATCTTCATCGTTATTTACTGGGCATTGGGCACCTGTAACAAGCCGGCTCAGCAATCAGGTTCCAGAACGGGCATGTATACACCGCACAATACACCGGTTGTGCAGGGTACTTACAATTTCTAAAATAAGTGCTGCCGGCAGTTAGGGCTATTTTAAAATTCACCTTGTTGGTTATTTTTTTTGGTACAATAAGAAATGCTGAATGGGTAAAAAATTACCCTTATAACTTAGCTGAAATTCATTGGCGCCTAACTCTCTGTTTAGTTGTGCAACGGTAATTTTATGAAGTGCTTTTATTGGTACGGCAGGATCTTCACCCCGGTATTCAATCAATAAAATTTTTCCGTCCGGTTTTAAAGCTTTGCTGATGGCCTGTAACATTTCCTGCGGAAACTCGAGCTCATGATAAACATCCACCATTATTGCAAGATCAACACTGTTATCTGGCAGGTTGGGAGATGCCTCGGTGCTTTTTATTATTTCCACCACACTATCTTTTAACTGTGCTTTTTTATTACTAAGGTAGCGTATCATTTCATCCTGAATCTCAACGGCATAAACTTTTCCTTGTGGTACTTTGGCTGCAAGTTTAAAACTGTAATATCCAGTTCCAGCGCCAATATCAGCCACTACAGCATTGGGCGGTAAATGAATATTGTTTATCGCAACATTGGTATTTTCTTCTTTGTTGCGTTCAACTCTCTCCAGCCAGTCTGTACCGCCTGCGCCCATTACATGAGAGATTTCTCTGCCCCAATAAAATTTACCAATTCCATCATTGGATGCCTTTTTATAAGTGTATGCGGTATCAATAGAACTGGATGTTACAGTTGCTTTTTGCTGCGAATTACAATTCACAGTAAAACCACCTAGCAGTAAAATGACTCCTAATTTATATTTCATTGAAATAGATCTCGAATAATATAACTATTTATAAAAGTATTTGTTCATCCTGCCGGCAGCTGTTCCTTGTTTTTTTACCACTAAGCTAAGTGCAATTTGTTTCAGCGTGTAGGTGTCCCACCGCCCACGCTCGTTTCTTATTTCCTCTAATCACCTGACATAATAAACATTACGACACTACACAACCAATGTACCACGAAATTAATCCAACCTGTCATTTACACTTGCATTTCTCCTCAGTAACTCATACTTTTATTTTCATGAAAAAACTTCTATTAATATCGGCATTATGGTGCATGGCTATTGCTGCAGCAGCCCAAGCACCTAAAACAGAATTGTACGATTTGGTAAAAAAAATGCTGTACGACAGCAACGGCTACAGCAATGTAGGCAACTGGGCAGTGGGCGCACCCAAAACCTTTCCGGTAAAATGGCAGGAAGACAAAATAACCATGAGCAACGACACCGCCATCAATTTTTACCGCAGAGGCACTGCCAATATCATCATCGGCGGTAAAACATTTATGCAGGCGACCAATGTACCGGTAACCTGGAACCTGATGCTAAAGGGCCCACGCATGGGTTATTCGTCTTTCAGCCTCATCAGTTCGCCTTCAAAAGAATTGGGCATTAAATACACGATTGATTCTTTTTTTGCAGGTAAAGCTTTCATTGCCAAATTACTAAAGAGCTGCGACCGGAAGGACCTGAATGGATATTATTATTATGAAGTAAAGCTGCCAAAAAAAGATGTGTTTTTTATAAAGTTTAGCTGGCTGTCAATAAATGGTAACACTGCCGTTAGGATCGATGGCTACGACGACTGGAGCAAATATGCGGTGAAGCTGGATTGCAAATAATGATGCCATTATATTACTTCCGATTGAATGTGCCACTAAACTCCTTCCACAAACTAAATTAAAGGCCGGGCATGGTCCCGTGTTGTCCGCAATAAGGTTTTGAACTACCTCTGCATGTTTATTCACTGCACAGCCGTATTCGTTATTTTTCTAACTTCTTATCTTTATCCTGAAAAATAAATAATATGGGCAAATTTTACGATGCTATCAAACCGGCACATGCAGCATTCATCGCCAATCAAAAATTGTTTTTTGTAGCCACTGCACCACTTAGTGAGGCAGGCAGGGTAAACCTTTCACCAAAAGGAATGGACTGCTTCAGGGTTTTATCACAAACGCAGGTGGCTTATATGGACATCATCAGCAGTGGAAATGAAACATCTGCACATACATTGGAGAATGGCCGCATCACAATCATGTTTTGTTCCTTTGATGCTACACCCAATATTCTGCGGTTGTATGGCAAAGGATTTACGGTTTTACCTGGCACAACGGAATGGGAAAAATATGCAGCTTCCTTTACCATTTATCCAAGTACACGGCAAATTATTGTTGCCGATATAAATTTGGTACAAACATCCTGTGGGTACGGTGTGCCGATGTACAATTACACAGGCGAAAGAGATATACATTTTGATTGGGCACAAACAAAAGGTGAGGAAGGATTGCAGGAATATGTTAAAGAAAATAACTTAACAAGTTTAGATGGATTGCCTACTAATCTAGGCTTGCGTATTTCAGCAAATGATGATTGAAACAATAGCTTGCCCCAATACTTTTACACCCTATCTTTATCCCGAAATAATTTTTAAATCTGCCACCATCATCCTGTAAAGAATTTTTAAATGAAACGCTTTTTTATTCCGGCCTTATTTATCCTGTTGTGCAATAATCTTTTTTCCCAAACAGTTGTAAATCCAATGGCAATTGATATTGTAAGAGATTCATTTGGGGTGCCACATATTTTTGCAAAGACAGATGCCGAAGTTGCCTACGGTCTTGCCTGGGCCGAAGCCGAAGATGATTTTAAAAGTATGCAGCAGGTGATTTTGCCGGTAAAAGGATTGATGGGTAAAGTACTGGGCAAGGCAGGCGCAGCGGGTGATTATGCTTTCGAATTATTCCGTTGCCGGGAGATAACTAAAGAAAAATGGAATACACTTACACCCGATTTTATAAAATTAATTACTGGTTATGTGCAAGGGTTAAATGAGTACGCTGCCCGGCATCCCGATCAGGTGTTACACAAAAAAATATTCCCTATTACCATACAGGATTATGTATCTTCTTCCGTACTGGCACTCACTGTTTTCAATGGCGCTGATGGCGCTTTAAAACGCATCTTCACCAACAGCGAATGGGAGGCGCCCGAGCTGAATAAAAAGGGTAGTAATTCCGCTGCTATACATCCATCTAAAACTACCAGTGGCGAAGCTTTCTTGCTGATCAATGCTCACCAACCAAATACTGGTCCGCAGGCATTTTACGAGGCACACTTATGCAGTGAAGAAGGATTGAATGTGATGGGTGGTTTGCTGGCTTGCGGCCCCTGTATTTTACATGGTGTAAATGAAAATCTTGGGTGGGCACACACCGTAAATTATTGCGACCGCATGGATGAATACCAGTTACAAATGAATCCTGATAATGCCTTGCAATACCAGTTTGACGGGCAATGGGTAAACCTGGAAGTAAAAACTATTAAACTCAGGATTAAAGGAATTCCCATTGGGATAAAAAGAAAAGTTTACTGGAGTAAATATGGCGCCACCATGAAAAACAAGCAGGGCTTTTTTTCCATAAGGCTGGGTGCCAATATGAAGATTGGCGCTTTGGATCAATGGTACCAGATGAACAAGGCAAAGAACTTCACAGAGTTTTATAATGCCCTTAGCAAACAGGAGCTGAGCATGTTTAATATTATGTATGCCGATAAATACGACACTGTTTTTTACATCAACAATGCACTGATGCCTGTAAGAGATGAAGCCTACAACTGGAAAAAAACCTTGCCCGGTAATACATCCAAAACCCTATGGACCAACTTTAGAAGTATAAAAGAATTGCCTCAGTACATTAACCCTCGCAGTGGTTTTCTATTCAACACCAATCACTCTTCTTTTTTAGCCACTGCGCCTGCAGACAATTTAAAACCCGGCGCTTATGCAAAAGCAGATGGATGGGAGCAGTATAACTTAAACCGAAGCGTACGTTTTATGGAGTTGTTTCCGCAAACAGAAAAAATAAGTATTGAAAAGTTTAAACAAATAAAATTTGATAAACAGTTGCCGGCTCACCTGCAATACACTTACGGAATTGATAGCATGTTTTTATTGAATGAAACAGATCATCCGGAATTGGCATCTCTCATCAACACGGTTAAAAACTGGGATAAGCGGGGTGATGCAGATAACAACGGTGCTGCTATTTTTCTTTTAAGTTATCTCCACCTTACGTCAACAATTACTAACCGCAGTAGCGGACAAATTACCACAGCAGAAGCCATCGGTACCTTTCAACATGTAAAGGAATACATGGAGAAAAATTTTGGAAGAACTGATATTAATTTAGGCGATTTGCAGAAATTAGTAAGAGGCAATAGCGAGCTGCCCTTGGGTGGCTTCCCCGATTTGTTATCGCCGCAATGGACTGAACCTTTAAAAGATGGTAAGTTGAAATCGATCGGTGGTGATGGGCTGATTATGTTTGTTCGTTTTCCAAAAAAAGGATTGCCAATCATTGAAACAGTTAATATGTACGGTGCCAGCGCTGACCCCGGCAGCAAGCATTTTAGCGACCAGGTGGATATGTATTTGCATCAGCAAACAAAAAAGATGACGCTTGATAAAGCAACGGTTTATAAAAATGCAGAACGGATTAATCATCCGCAGTAATGTGGTAAAGTTTACAATGCCAGCGAATGAAATAAATGAAAAGGCATTGCATTTGTAACTTCTATTTTTACTTGATGGATTTAATTGAGGTTAAAGATTAAGAAAGATATACCAGGAACGCTTCGACGGCCTCAGAAAAAAGGCGTTAAGAAAATTTGAATGGTTAGCGTTAAGAAATGAAATTAATGTTACAGATGTTCAGTTTTGCTATTGGCCAGTAAGTCGCACCAAAGACCGGATATATGCAGCTGTTGTGACTAATTTCATTTTAGCTAATCATTCAAATTTTTAGCCTTTTTTCTGAAGCCTTGATCTTTTTTGTTACCTTTTTTGCATCAAGGCAAAAAAGTAAATAGGGACTACCTAAGCGGGTTGAGCTTTTGTAATCTTATTTAATTATTCTACTAATTAAAAAGAATTATAAAATCACACAATTTCCATTTTAATCCTCTTCATCAACTCCACCATTGTACCACCACTTTGCCGATACTTTTTCTTTTTTCCAAAAAATCATGGGCAGCGCCAATAGCTGCCACTTCAAATACCTTACCCAAAGTGGGTGTAAAAACCCCCTCTATGTTCAATTGCACCACCGCCGCAAGACAGCGCTGAATTACTTCCGGTTTATTATCTGCAATCCGTAGCATATTAACACCAATCAATGCTTTGGAAGCTGTCATAAATTGCAGTGGATGGTAAAAGCCAAAACCCAATAAGGTGCTGATTTTACCAAAAATATTTTTATCGCTGATAGCAGCAGCGCCATAGCAAACTATCCTGCCTCCGGATGCCAATGAACGAAATCCTTTTTTTATTGAAGCACCACCAACTGCATCAAAAATAGCATCTACACCTTTCCCATCAGTGGTATTCATTATCTCGGTTTCAAAATCGTGGGTGGTATAATTAATGGGATGATGTACGCCCAATGAACGCAGGTAATCGAGTTTGGTTTCGCTGCCCGCAGTAGAAAATATTTCACATTGCCTGTGCTTTGCATATTGAATTAAAGCAGTACCCACGCCACCTGCCCCGGATTGCACCAGCACTTTATCGCCTGCATGCAGGTTAATCATTTCAGCCGCAGCAAAGTAAGCGGTGCAATATTGAGTGGTGAGCGCAGTAGCAGTTGCGTAATCCATTGTATCAGGTATGGCAGCAACAGCGCTCGCCTTGGTTACAGCATATTCCGCATAGCCACCAAATCTCGTCATGGCAGTTACCCGGTCGCCGGTTTTTACATGCGTTACATCATCTCCCACAGCTACAATGGTGCCTGCCACATCATATCCAAGGATTGCCGGTTTTGGCGGCGCTTCTTTGTACATGCCCATCCTCGCCATTACATCTGCAAAATTTAATCCGAAGGCCGCAACTTTTATCAATACCTCATCATTTTTAAACAGGGGAGTAGCCACTTCTCTTATTTCAAATGCATTTGCTGCATCACCATTTTTTACTAATACAGCTGCCTTCATAATTTTTTTTTGCCAAGATACTCATGGCTGTTGTATAAACAAAGGATATGTTTTATTTAAGAGCGATCAATATTTTTAGATAAAGCTGACACGCAATAAATTGGGGAAATTTTTTTATGAACCCGGCAGAAGTTTCTTAATTAAGCTTCATAGGCGTCGCACTCTTGTACAGTATATCTTTATTGGGCTTTTATCGGCGTGATGTATAGAAGCCTGTTCCGGCGGTGGTTTTTGCCATTGAAATCTGCTACAGTGGGAGGTAAACCCAGACTCCAAGGTCGGTGTCCTCACCGACCTGCTCGAATTTTAAGGCTGTAACTAAAAAAATGGAGAATAACCTGAGTAAGAATAAAGTGAACTTGCCACAGCGTATGTACCTTATATGGGCAATTTGGCTATCCACTTTCAAGAGGTATTCTAATGCAAGTAGTGGTCGGTGGGGACACCAATGCTATCAAATTAGTGAAGAACCCTAATGTGTATGCATTATATTTGCCATTCACCAACATACCGCACTATGGCTTTTAAATATAAGCAAACAAAAGGGCAGCCAACTACCAGGTCTGCTAAAAAAAATATTTA
>JBBQEA010000187.1:0-9984 GCA_038320245.1 Chitinophagales bacterium
ATCGGCCAGGGTTGCAATTACACCAAATTTTATTTTTGAGTACAGGCCAAGTTGTTGCGGTACATCGGCGGCCTGATATTTAAGTGACTTTACTGTTTTTCCTTTGGTTGAATTTTCTGCCCTTTCTTTTGCTTCTGTTTCTTCCTGGTTTTTGGCAATGTCTGCTCTTGTACCTGATTGGCTATTGAGCGTAGCTTTACGGTAAGCAGCTATGTCGGCAGAAGCATCTTTCATGTCCTGCGGGCCTCCTCCTTCGGGTATAAACTCATACAATATATCATATACCGTATTTCCACTGTAATCTGTACTTTGTTTATAGTAAACCGCATAGTTTTCTAAAAACATCAATTTGGTATTGTCGTAAGCAAAATAGCCGGGCTGTTCTTTTAAATCTGGTTTAAATTCTTCGTCAATTACTCCCGATCTTTTTACTAAAACAGTTTCAACCAAACCATTGCTGCCCATATTTACAGTAATTGGCCAAAGCTTACCTAATTTATCAAGTTTGCGGTTATCAAAGCGATAAACAGTATAGTTACCACTTGGAAATTTTTTTATTAATTCTAACTGGCTTTTGTATTGGGCTGAAGCAGTAAAAGAGATAAACAACAACAGAAAGGACACAAGTTTTTGCATAGCAGTTTGTTTTATAAAACAAATATGCGGCAGCAAAAAAGCTAATAAAATAGTTGTTTGTGAATGGGGCTTTTAAATTTGTAAGCGGGGGTGAATACCACAAAGTGGGTATAAAAAAAGATGGCCTAAACTGGAATTTTTATAGTAACGCTTGTTCCTACTACATTACCATTACCGACTTGCAGGTCGTTATACACAACTGCTATTGCAGCGTTGCGTTCGTAATTAAGTAGTTCCAGTCTTTTTTGTGTGGCGCCTGTGGCGAAAGATGTGTAGCGGCTTTGGCGCATTTGATTAATTTCGCCGCTTCGCTTGCGGCCAATGCCATTATCAGTTATGGTGCAGGTTAACGTTCCTACTATGTCGGTATCAAACACAACCGTTAGTTTCTTTTCTCCTTGTTGATGTAACAAACCGTGTTTAACGGCATTTTCAACATAGGGTTGAATAAGCATGGAAGGAAGTTTTATGTCGATTGTATTTACGTTTTTGCCAACCGAAATTTTGTAATTAAAATTTTCCTCAAACCTCAGGGCCTCTAGCTGTAGGTATAGTTCAAGTATTTTTATCTCATCGTCCAGGTCAATTTCTTTTTTGTTACTCATATCCAGCGTCATTCGCATCAGGTCGGCAAACTTGCCCATGTACATATTTGCCTGGCGTTTTTCGTTGGTTAATATAAATTCCTGAATGGAGTTTAACGCGTTAAACATAAAATGCGGGTTCATTTGTGCTTTCAGCGAAACCAATTGCGACTGGCGAAGTTCTTCCTGCACTTTAGATTTTTCAAGCTGCTGTTTTAAGTTTTTCTGATTTTTCTTTAACCTGTATTTAAAAAGTGCATATAATAAAAAAGCTATTACAAAAAAGGCCAGTAGCAAAAACCACCATTGAAACCACCATGGCTTTTTAATAGTAAATGCCACGGCACTCTTGTCTTTACTAACTACCCCATCTTCATTTATTACACGGCTTTGAAAAGTATAATTGCCCGGCGATAAGGCTGAAAAGCGAATAATATTTTCATTTGCGGTAACTTTTATCCAGTTGGTTTCTGATGGCAGCAAGCGATATTCATAAATAAATTTACCATCGCTTTTCAATGCTATTCCCTGTAAATGAAACACAATATTGTTTGTGCCATAAGCCAATATTGCTTTTTGGGTTGATGAAAAAGATTTATCATCTGCCTGCATTTCGCTGATGATACTTATAGGTGGCACATTGTTTTTTGTAATGATGTTTGCAGGAAAGAATTGTATGCCATTGGCAGTTGCTACATACACAGTATCATGCAACGTTTCTATGTCAAATATTTCTGATGATAACAAACCACTTGTAGTGTTGATGGTTTTAATGGTGTGTGCTTTCAGATCATAAGCCTGTACAGCGCCTCCGCAAATGATCCACAATTGGTCTTTGTAAAGATGTATCCGCTTGATCCTGTCGGATAACAGACCTTTTGCCATTGTAAAATGATCAATGACCTTTTTATCTTTTATAGCATACACACCTTGTTCTACTGTTGCTGCATATAAAGTACCGTCTGCAGTTTCTGCAAAACCTATAGCTGTAATGGGTTGCTTAGTTACAGGGTCATTAAACTTCTGCAGTTTTCTGTTTTCATGATATACCAGGCCATCAACAAATCCCACCCACAAAACATTTTTCTTTTCCTGCAAAAAAATACCCTTAGTGCGTTGCGAAAATAGGCTAAGTCTTTCCAGTGTATAATACTTGTAAGCAAATATGGGCACGTAAAGCGTATCGTATTCGCTTAATAATTTTTCTTTTTCTTTTGTATTTGAAGAAGGGAAATTGATGGTTACACCTGTACCGGTAGAATATACTGTGCCTTCTTTGCTAAAGTAATAATCTTTAGCATTGCTGGATACGGTTGAGATATTTGTGCCTGTACGTTTATCAAATGAATAAACATAGGTGCCTGTTTTTGAAATAAATAATTCATTGGTAAATTTATTGTATTCCAGTGCCTGTGCGTCTCTTGTTTCAGGATTAGTGATGAACTGTGTTTGTTTATTTTTTGTATTGAACCCAAAAATTTCACCGCTTATTGCTGCGCCAAAAATAAAACTGCTGCCATCGGTAGCTAAGTGGTTGATGGCTGCTGCCCTGGTTTTTAAATTTATTTGTGGTATGGTCCAGATATCTTTACTTGAAATCTTATAGATACCATTTTTTAAAGTTGCAATCCAAAGTCCGCCTTCCTCATCCTGGTAAATATAAGATATGCCATTACCCTCAAGAGAGGTATTGAATAAACTCCATTGGCCATTAATCGATTTTTTAAACCAATACAATCCATTTAAGCTGCCTATAAATAAATTTCCCTGGTCATCATCAAAACAGCTTGAGGGAAATACAGTGAGTTTTTGCAGAAGGTTACTAACCGGATGAAGGACCAGTTTTCCATTAAGATAATTATACAATGAGGGTCGTTTTTCAGCATTGGTGAATCGCTGAAAGCCAAGTGTTTGCTTAGTTTCATTTGAGTGATAAAAAACAAAATTGTTTAAAACAGGGGCTGGTATTATTGCTCCTTTCTCATCTGTTTTATAAACCGTTAAGGGCCCTGTTTCTGTAATTTTTTTTACCTTACTTTCATTTAGTGAGGTATAAATAACAGACCCGTCATAACTTGTAAACGGCGCCTGTTTTAATTCGTTATCATTTACAATTACCTCTTCGGTTTTGTTCTTTAAGTTGTAACGGTATATTTTATTCTCAAAATTGGTTACGTATAAGTTGTCGTTTTTATCAAGGGCTATTTCAGCATAATTGTTTTTATAATTTTTTTCCCACGGTTCAAACAATTGCAGGGTTTCTCCGTCTGTAAAAAATATCTGGCCGCTAAAATTAGTACACCATATTTTACCTGTTTTATCTTCCCTTAAGCCTGTAATAGCCGGGCCCCTGTTTTTTTTGTTTGACAATAATTTAAACTCATTCCCATCATACCTAACCAGGCCGGCATCACAACCTATCCACAAAAATCCTTTCCTATCTTGTTTTATTTCGTAAACCTCATTGGTAGGTAGCCCGTTATTTACATCATAGTGTTTATATGCAGGAGTTTGCGCAACAGTGAATTTACTGAATAAAATAAGGAGGCAATAAAAAAAACAGGATCGTAGTTTATGCAAGCAGTTTTTTGGAAAGATAATTTCTTATTGCGACTTTTTTGTATCGTTCTTGATTTCTGCTTTCATTTTCTTTTTGGAGCAGTGGAGATGTATGAAATTTTTATCCCTGTCAGCTGGCTATTTTTAAACTGCACAACTCCTTTTTTACAATTTCTTTTTCTCCTGCTTACCATAAGCAATGACCCGTCTGTCAGTAAAATATTTCCGGCATGGTCTATTTTATCAATGAACAGTTTATTTATAATGTCTGAATGATAGATGCGTATAAAATCACAGTCAATCAATATCTCCTCAAAGAGCCCAAGCGTTTTTGCTACTAGTAAAGGCTAGTGATTTGTAAAATAAAATCAGGTATAATTGCTGCTGGCCCTACAACGCACAATATCATTGGGCTTAAAAAAATATTGCCTTTCTGTTGTTCTTACCGGTATCGAGATTGGCATCATAATGGTATTTTTAAATGATTAGTTGGCATCACGGACCCCACGGATGCCATGTGCAAACGTTTTGGGATTCATCGTTCCTATAGGCGTTACACGATATGACAAATAAATTTGTGAAATAGGACTGTTTAGCGCTCCTCCTTTTTCCGCTATACCTGCTTGTTGCGTAACTCCGAATGAATTGATATAAAACAGGTTTGCTGTTGTCAGGCTTGAATTACCGTTAATACCTGGCCAGTAATCTTCATCAGCATCTCCTGCTGCATTTAATGTGCCATTACCATGAATACCTCTATAACTTCTTCCGGCAACACAGGCTGTTGTTACTGAAAATTCATATAAATTACCTGTTAGTTCCATTACCCCGTAATAGCCTGCTCCTGAGCTTTGTCTGGTAGAAAAAGCTGTACCAAATATTCCATTACGTAACCCTCTTTCTGAATTGTAGGTGTTATTATAAATAGCGTTTCCTTCGATTGAGCTGGAATTACTGATTGCAGAATTATTCTGTCCGGCGTTAATTTCTGTGTATGCATAATTTGCAATTTGATCTGTCCCCCAGGCAAATTCCTGAGAATTTGGATATAGACTACCCCTACAGGTTTTTTCATATTCCATATCCGTCATTGGTCTTACTCCGGCCCAATCCAGATAAGCTGCAGCGTCTCCCCAGTTAAGGTAGGATATTACATTCCATTCTCCATCAGTCGCTTCATTGTAAATATTGTCGTTATCATAATCGCAACCAACAACTGCCGGGCTACTGTTGCTGATGCCGGGAGTAATTATTTTTATCCTCCCGTTAAGATTGGCACTGGTGATGATCTGTGTATTGGCAGTAGAATTGGGTGGCGTTGCTGCTCCAAACCTTGTAATCTGCTGGCTGTAGGTTAATGAATTTAAAAAATTGATATACCCGGCTTGCGACAATTCATATTTCATCATCCAGAATGCATTAAAGCCTGTTGGAAAATTAGTAAGTGTTGCCGTTGCGGTTGGATCAAGACCATCTTTTAGATTAGCGGCTCCGGTTCCCAATGTTATTGTACTGCCTACGCCTGTTACCTGAAAGGGGGTTGCAGCATTACCGACAGAATATCCATTTCCATTAAAAAAATCTCCTATATAAAATGAACCCTGCGGTACATACACCATTTCAATAGCGAAAGCCTTAATATCATATATACCTGGGTAAGAAGTGATCCCCGCCTTCACATTACTCAGGCTTACATTTCCAAAACCATTGGCACTGCGATAAATAAACATGCCTACGCCCGCTTCTGAATTATTTGCCGGAAAAGACGAAGTGTAACCAGCGGGAACAAAAACATTGCTGCCCGTAAAATTCAGGTGCTTCCAGGTGCCGTCATTGTCTTTAAATTTAAGGAATACCCAGGCACCATCCCAGTTGGCGGTGCTGGATGTTCGCCAGCTGTTTTCCCAACTGATATCAAATTGGACCTGTACGACAGCCCCGGTTGTTACCGTGGTTACGTTGGTTACCACAATGTTGTTGGCAATAGCCGGTAAGGCTGTTACCAGTGACAGTAAAAAAACATAGAGTAGCCGTTTCATAATTTTTCTTTTTTATTTAAAATTTATTGTCCGTTCAGTTTTAGTGTCGCTCCCGGCCGCACATCAACCGATGTTCCGGATTGCAGTAAGAGGCTTCTGATTTCTACATTGATAAATAGATTGGGGTATCTCGGTCGGCCTGTTGGTATAACCACATTGCTGTTAATCCCCGGCAGCATACCGCAATCCCAGTTCCCCGCATTATTCCAGTTGTTGTTTACACTTCCATTCCACACAACCGTTGCTCCGCTGCAGGTATTCAGGTTTACCGAAGGCGCCAGGAATATAATATCGCCCCTTCCTGTACCTCCATTATAAATACTATCAACAATGGCTAGTGTTCTGTTTATTGCAATTCCCTGAGCAGCCCCGTCGCCCAATCCGCCGTTGTAAATACTATCAGCAATCCCCAGTTGTTTGCTTAAAGCAGTATCCAAAGAAAATCCATCACCATTACCGCCGTTGTAAACCGAATCAGCAACACCAAGAGGTCTGTTTGCAGCTCTGTCAAAACTAAATCCGTCGCCATTGCCGCCATTATTAACCGAATCAGCAACACCCAGTTGTATGTTTATTGAACTAGCTAAAGCATGACCATCTCCATCGCTCCCGTTATAAACAGAATCTGCTATTCCCAAGTGCCTGTTTTGGGCTCTATCAACGTCAGACCCATCTCCATCTCCTCCATTGTACAAGGAATCTGTTGCTCCCAAAACCTGTGAAGAACCAAGCGACATTGTGCTTCCGCTGTAGTTGCCTCCGAGGTATTGGGAAATTCCTTTTTGGCTACAAACAAGAAGAGTTAGTACCATCAGGCTCTTCATGCCAATCTTTATGTTTGCACTAAACCCCATTTTTTAGTATTATTATATCCTTTTGGTCAGTTGTTTTTTTAACAACCGTTAGTATGAATATCCTCCTATGTAAAAATGAAAATATCCGGGCGGGATCTTATTACCCGTAAGGGTAGTTTTTAGAACTGTCAAAGGGTTATTTAAGCATAAGGGCCCTTAGTTTTGCCAATGCTGCCGTTCGGGTTGCGACATCTAATTTAAGGTAGGCGCTGTTTATGTGTTTTTTTATCGTGTTGATGGACACAAATATTTTTTCAGCAATTTGCTGGTTGGTTATTCCCTCATAAATCAATTGCAGTACCTCAAATTCTCTCTCGGATAAAGCGGTAGCCAGTTGCTTGTTGATTTTTTCTACCCTTAGTTCCGGATAGTGTATTTTATTTTTTTGTGTATGATTGTACAATGCGATCTCAATGGCTGCATACAACGTCTGTTCCGTAAAGGGTTTCACAATATATCCGGCAGGCCCTGTTGTTTTTGCTTCCTGCAGGGTAATTTTATCCGAATAGGATGTTATAAAAATGAAGGGAAGCTGGTATTTCTGATTTATTTCCCGGGCAATCTCAATCCCTTCCTGTTTGCCACTAAGATTAATATCCAGTAGTACAAAATCCGGGGTGTTTACCGAAAGTTGCTTTAATGCATTCTCCTTATTATAAGCAATTCCGCTGGTGATAAAATCAAGATGCTGCAGGGTTACTGCAATATCTTCTGCTATTAACGGTTCATCTTCCACAATTAAAAAACGCAGGTCGCTCATGCTTGCTTTGATTTGTAGTTTTTAATTTCTATGTCCACTTTAGCTCCGTCTTCATTATACATGTTTATCGTTCCTTCCATTTTTTGCAAAAAAGCATTTATCATTTTATGTCCGAAGGACTGAGTGTGTGTATGCTTAAAATCGTCAGGAAAACCAGACCCATTGTCATATACAAACAATCTCAACAGCCCTTTTTCTTCCCGAACACCAATTTTAATTATACCCTCTTTCCCATTTTTTTGAAATGCATATTTTAAACTGTTTGATATTAACTCATTAAAAATTAAACCGAGAGGTATTACAGTATCCACATCCAGCATTAGCGGTTGAATGTCTTTTATCAGTTTTATTTTATTGGGGCTGATATTGTAAGATGAAAAAAGGCTATCGCAAAGCGTGCCGATATATTCTCTGATCTGGATGCCTGTCAGGTTTTCTTCCTGGTAGAGGTTTTGATGGATGAGAGCCATGGATTGTACCCTGTTGCGGCTATCCCTTACAGCATCCTGGGCTTGTTCATCTTTGATGTAATTTGACTGCAGGTTCAGCAAACTACTTACCACCTGTAAATTATTTTTTACCCGGTGATGGATTTCCTTCATCAGAACTTCTTTCTCGGACAGGGATTTTTCAATAATTCTGTTTTGAATACCCAGTTGTTCTTTTTTCTTTTTATTCGATTGAAATGCTCTGAAAGCCAATGCAGCCAACCCTAAAAATAAAATGGAGGCTATAATAAAATAATTGAGTTGTTTGCTCCGCTCTTCTGCTTCATCCGCACTTAATTGAGCATTAATATTGAGTCTGGCTATCTCTTTCTCCTTTTCTGCACTTTCATATACAGCGCTCATTTCGTTTATTTGTCGCAGGTTCTCCTTGTTCAAAAGTACAGAATCAATTTTTTGAGCGCTGTCTCTATAGGCTAATGCCAATTTGTATTGCCCACTTTGCTGATAAGTATTTGAAATATTTGTGTAAAAATTCATCATAGTTTCCTGTCTTTTATTGGACTCCGAAACCGACAGGCCTTTATTAAAATATTCCAGGGCTTTTGCATAGTTTTTCCTTTGCAAAAAGATATTGCCATAAATATGATAAATGGTATAAAAGCATATCTTACAATTGGATTCGATGGCTTGTTGCTCTGCTTTTTGAACAAATGATTCGGCTTCGAGTGATTTATTTGAAACCAATAGTGCATTGGCAATATTAGCATTGGAGGCGGCAATATCTGCAGTAATCTTCAACCTGATGGCTAATTGTAATGCCTGGTGGGCATACAGCAATGCGCTATCATATTGGCCTGAGTTTTGGTACAGGCTTCCTATATTCAGGATTGTGTTCAGCTCTCCTCTTTCGTCATTCAGTTCTTTTTTTACCCACAGGGAGTTATTATAATATTGAATGGCTTTTGTGTAATCTTTACGACCCTTATAAACCAGGCCTATATTGTTATATGCTTTTCCGACGAGTAATTTATCCCCCGTCTTTTTTCTTAATTCAAGCGATAAGAAATGGTTTTTTAAGGCCAGTTCATAAATACCCCTGGCAAAATATGCCAAGGCTATGTCACTGAAAACATTTGATTGTTTAACTGTATTATTCAGCTTCGTATAAAGCGAAAGAGATTGATTGAGGAAAAAAATACAGGAATCCAGGTCGCCTTTATAGTCGTATGCTACACCAATGGATTTATAGCAATCTGCTTCAATGAATTTATTTCTTGCTTTTTGTGCCAATTGTAACCCTCGCATCCCATTCTGTATAGAAATCTCAGGATCATCTTCTATTAAATTCCAGGCAATGGCGTTATAAGCATTGGCTTTTGTTGTATCGTTACCTGCCTTTTCGGCTACGCTCTTTAATGAATCGAGAATTGGGGTTTGCGCTTTTGAGTTGAAGGATGCAATTAAGGGGGTGATAAAAATTAATACCGTCTTAAGTAAGTAAGATTTCATTATGGATAATTAAAAGAATAGCTGTTTCCACAAAAATCAATATTTCAATAACTAAAACCATTACCCAAAAGGGTAAATTAGCCTTTTCCTGACATTTCGCTTTTCTGCACCATCGTCAGTATCGTGGCCACACCTGTAATCTCATCAGTTTCATCAATCATTTCCACCAGCCACTTTACAATTCCTTTATCAATATCATCGCCACGCTTAAAATATTCTGGTTTTTCAACAATACGTTTATCATTCAGTAGCTTTTGTTTACAGGTAAAGCGAATGTGTATTTCGCTGCCGGGATAAACCGGCTTTGTAAAACGCAATTCATCAATACCATAGTTTAACAGCACGGGATTCTTTTCGTAACTGTCAACAAATAAACCTGCGGCAATGCTCATGATAAAATAGCCATGTGCTACCTGTTGCTCAAACATGGTGCCTTCAAAATCGGTAGTTTTTATGTGGGCGTAAAAATGATCGCCGCTCAGGTCGGCAAACTTATCTATGTCTTCAGAAGTTATGGTTCTTTTTTCGGTGATGATTTGCTCACCAACTTCCAGCTCTTCAAAATATTTGGTGAAGGGGTGTTTGCCCGGGTCT
>JBBQEA010000188.1:0-9980 GCA_038320245.1 Chitinophagales bacterium
TAAATAAAACTTTCATTATTGCTAAAGGCTTTGTAAAGTCCAAAAATAATCCCGGCAATAACGGCTATTTCTATTGTGTAATAAATCCATTTTATAGCTCCCGAAAAACTTTTGTTCTGCTGAATATATTTATTCAGTTCAAGACAAGCTACCAATATGAAACAAAAAATGGCAAAAATCCTGAACTCTCCATTCAACCTCACATAGCCAATAAATGGTACAAATTGATAGGCTAAAGTTTTGAAAAAGCCACCGGATGCTAACAGCGCAAAAAGAAAGCCAGCAGCTAATAGAAATCGTTGCAGGCTGTTTTTGTTATTTACAAGGCTTAAGATAAAGAACAATAAAAGGGTAAGGCTGAAGTAACAATTTCTTGCAGAAATATCGTTGTTAAAAAGCGATTCATTTTTTACTGTAGCAAAGGGAAACAATACACTTATCCAGCTTTGAATATTGGTGGGGTGAAGCAATGAATCCCGGAGACTTATTTTTTCGCCTCTTATAAACTGTGGTAATAAATCGAGGTAACCGCTAATCATGCCTGCGCCCAATAACAAAAAGATGGCTATTAAAAATGCGTGTGAAAAAGACAATGATTTTAACCTGGCTGAAGTAGTGGAGTTGCCCGGGTTAGAAAAAAAATGATATACCAGGTAAGCTATAAAAAAATATCCTGTAGTAATGATAATGCCAGGGTGTGCGGATGCAACCAGCATGTACAAAAGCACCGCAGTTTGTACCACATGCCTGCCACTAAATTTTTTCAGTAATAACTGGTAACTCCAAAAGCACCAGGGTAAAAAGGCAGCGCCACTAAGCCAGTTAAAATGTTGCAGGTGTCCAACCATATAACCGCAGCACATATACGCCACGCCACCCATTAAATTTACCTGCTTGTTTAGTTGCCAGTTGCTCATTAACCTAAACATGCCAAGTCCTCCAACAACGATGTAAAAAAGTGTTTCGATAGTAAATGTATAAGCGTTGTAACCTGCGGTGGAAGCTATTATCCAGGTTATCGGGCTCCAATAGCCGCCACTCATATCTCCATATTGAGGAAACCCAAAATTGATATACGGATTCCACAAAGGCAAATAGCCGGCATGAATACTTTCACTCATAAAAAACTTCGGTGGAAAGTAACCGGTAAAAGCATCATTTTTTAAGAAAAACAAAAAAGAGGAAATAGGCAAGAATGCAATCAATACAATGGCTACAAAAAATAAAATAGTTTTTCCAGAAAGCCTTTCCGATTTTGTGTACCATTGCATTCGATAAAAATAAGGTTTTCTAAAAAAAATGAGCAAAAGAACTTTTGATGATTTTGATGGCTTTGCGGATGAATACCGGGTTATTCATACGCAAAATATTAAGCTTTCCGGAGCCGATAGTTTTTATTTTGCCGAAATGAAAGTTCGTTTATTGCAATCGCTGGAAACGGACAGACCATTAAGGGTGCTGGATGTTGGCTGCGGAGATGGTACAACAGAACAATTTATGCAACAGTATTTTCCTCAATGGCAAACAGAGGGTATTGATATTTCTGTAAAAAGTATTGAAGTTGCAAAGGAAAGAAAATTGACCAGTGCAAATTTTACAGTTTATGATGGACGCAACTTTCCTTTTGCAGATGAAAGTTTTGACCTTGTATTTATTGCCGGTGTATTACACCATATTGATTTTGCATTGCACCAGGCATTGATAAAGGAAATTACCCGTGCTTTAAAAAAAGGCGGCAGGTTGGTTTTATTCGAACACAATCCACTAAATCCGCTTACCAGGTATCTCGTAAAAACCTGTGTGTTTGATTTGCAGGCAAAGCTGCTGCAGCATTATTATACAAATAAATTACTCGTTAAAAATGGCCTGTTGATAAAAGAGAAAAAATTTATCATTTTCTTTCCAAGAAGAGGCTTGTTGTCTAAACTGATTTTTCTTGAAAAATATTTGGATTGGTTGCCACTGGGTGGTCAGTATTTTATATGGGCTGAAAAATAGGTGTTAATCGATATTGATTTTTTTATTTACCAGATACAGCGGCCTTGCTTTGGTCTCGGTAAATAAGCTGGCAATATATTCTCCCAATAAACCAATGGCCAGTAGTTGTGTGCCCCCTAAAAACATTACAGCAATAATTATGGAAGCCCATCCCGGAACTGTGTTTCCTTTGAAGTAGGCAACCAGGGCAAAAACACCAAAAGCAAAAGCCGCCAGTGAGATAATGCTTCCAATTAGCAATGCTATGCGCAAGGGTTTAAAACTAAAAGACGTAGTTCCTTTTAATGCAAACCGTAACATTTTCGCAAATGAATATTTTGTTTTGCCAAACTGTCTTGCAGGCGCATCAAACGCTATGGTGGTTGATTTAAAACCGATCCAGCTAAAGATACCTCTTAAAAAAAGTTCCCGTTCTTTAAACTGCAAAATGCTGTTTAGTACTTTTCGGTTAAATGCTTTAAAATCGGCTACACCTTCTTCAATCCGGGTATCGGAGATGGCGTTGATAAATGAATAAAAAATGGATGCAGTAGTATTTTTCAACCAGCCGGCATTGGCTGTTTTGTTTCGCTTGGTAGCTACAAGATCAAAGCCAGCGTCTAACTGTTCAATCATTGTTGGAATAAGGGTCGGCGGATGTTGCAGGTCGCCATCCATTATGATAATATAATCACCCGTTGCATGTTCCATACCAGCCATCAATGCATTCTGGTGTCCAAAATTTCTGCTTAGTGAAATGCATTTAACCTGATTGTTTTTTAGTGCAATGGCTTGAATTTGTTGGAGGGTATTATCAATACTCCCGTCATCCACTAAAATTATTTCGTAATTATTTTTACAAACTAATTGTAGTTGATCACACAATGCAGGGATACTTTCTGCCTCATTAAAAACAGGAATGATGATACTTAGCAAGCTGCTCTATTATGGTTAAAAAAAATTGATAGAAAACTAAAGTTAAAAGTAAAAAGGGAAAAGTAAAAAGTTTAAAAGTTGATGCTGAATTGCGAACTGTGAATTATCAATTATTCAATTATCAATTATCAACTATTCAATTATCAATTATCAACTATTCAATTATCAATTATCAACTATGCTACAATTGCCGTACCTCCTGTAACCTTGCAACATATTTACCAATCATATCAAATTCAATATTTACCAGACTGCCTGCTGTTACCTGGTGAATATTGGTGTGCTCATAAGTGTACGGAATAATTGCTACCGTAAATGTGTTGCCGGTTACATTAAAAACGGTAAGGCTGGTACCATTGATGGCAATAGAACCTTTTTCAATAACAAGCGCAGCAAATTTGGGATCGAAGGAAAAAGTAAATTCCCAGCTGCCATCTTTATCTGTAACCTGATGGCAGGAGGCCACCGCATCTACATGTCCCTGTACAATATGTCCGTCCAGCCTGCCATTCATAGTAAGGCATCTTTCAATATTTACAATGGTTCCTGTCTTCCAGGTGTTCAGGTTGGTTTTATGCAGCGTTTCTTCAATGGCGGTTAATTGGTGTTGACCGTTCTCTACTTTTTCTATAGTAAGGCACACACCGCTGTGCGCTACACTTTGATCAATTTTTAAATCGGTAGAAATAGGAGAGGCTATCCAAAATGTTTTATTGGTGCCAGTTGAAATAATATCAGTAACAATGCCGGTTGTTTCAATAATGCCTGTAAACATGTTGCAAAATTAGTAGTTTACAATTTCTGATTTCGTTTAAAAATATAGAGATAATTCATGGTTGAAATTTTTATCTAAATCAGTAAGTAGTACTTAAACCTCAATTACCTGATACCCGGTGCCTAAGTTACCAAGGGCATCTTGCAACCTTTCTTTGTGCGTATCTGTAATAAATACCTGGCCATCATTATCGGCACATACCCATTGCAGTAAATGATGCATTCTATCCTCATCCAGTTTTTCAAAAACATCGTCCAATAGCAGTAAAGGGGCAAAGCCTTTGTATAATTTTAATAACTGAAACTCGGCCAGTTTTAACGCAAACAGCAAACTCTTTCGCTGCCCCTGCGATGCAATATTTTTAAATACCTGGCCATTCAATAAAAATGAAATATCATCTTTATGAATGCCGACATTGCTGCGTTGCAATAGCAGATCTTTTTCCCGGTATTGCAGCAGCAATTCTTCAAAACTTTTGTTGTGTAACTGGCTTTCGTATTCAAGCACTACAGCTTCTTTTTGTGCGGCAATTGTACCATATAAGTCGTTGGCAAGCGGCATTAATTGCTGCATAAAATTGGTACGTGTCTGATGGATATATTTACCTGGCGTAATCAGTTGATCGTCCAGTACCTCCAGCAAGGGCCAATTGGTAGAACCCTGTTCTGCAAAACGTTTCAGCAGACTGTTGCGTTGCTGCAGTACTTTATTGTACAAAATAAGTTGTTGCAGATACTGCTCATCCACCTGGCTGATTACGGTATCTAAAAAGCGTCGTCGGCCTTCGCTGCCGCCTGTTATCAATTCAGTATCATCAGGCGCTACCATCACTGCCGGAAACTTACCAATATGCTTTGAGAATTTAGTATAAGCTGTATCATTCAGCAATAATTCTTTTTTACCGGTAAGCCGGTGTATCAGCACAACTTTCTGGGTATCAAAAAGAGCTTCCAGTCTAAATCCGTCAGATTCAAACTGAACATTCATCCCATCGGTTTTTGTGAAATAGCTTTTTGTAAAACAGGCATAATAGATAGCGTCCAGCAAATTGGTTTTTCCCCTGCCATTGAGGCCGCAAATGCCAATTACCCTTTCATTGAATTTGAAAGTAGAAAATGAATAATTCTTAAACTGTGTTAGAGAAATGTTTGAAAGCCGCAGCATAAGTGCGCAAGATAAATGATTGTTTTATAGGATGCTCAATTGAAGAGTCCTGCAACCTGCAGTGCATTGTAGATGAAGATAAAAAACATACCTTTTATTTAGAGCTATATCTAAACAATTGCAAATGCATTTTCCTCAGTACCGTAAAATTGAAGCAGTTACTTTAAAAAGAATGAATAATTTTGCCCACACAAATAAATACATGCCTTCAACCGACGTCTTTTTATTAACGCCACCTTTTACACAATTAAATACACCTTACCCGGCAACGGCATATTTAAAAGGGTTCTTAAATACAAAAGGTATTACGTCTTTTCAAACAGATTTGGGCATAGAGGTTACCATCGCACTTTTCTCTCAGCAAGGCTTGCAGCAATTATTTGGCAGCATTGCCGGCATAGATGGATTTAATGAAAACATCCAACGCATCTTTACACTCAGGCAACAATACATACAAACCATTGATGCAGCCATCCTTTTTTTGCAAGGCCACAATCCAACGCTGGCAAGGCTTATCTGCAACCGGGGCTTTTTGCCGGAAGCTGGTCGGTTTGCACAGTTGGATGATTTAACCTGGGCGTTTGGCAATATGGGTTTACAGGATAAGGCCAAACATCTTGCCACCATGTACCTGGAAGACCTGTCGGATTTTATTAAAGAAACAGTTGATAGTCATTTTGGCTTTAGCAGGTATGCGGAACGGTTGGGCAGATCGGCAAATAGTTTTGATGAGCTGTACCTGGCTTTGCAACAGCCGTTTACCTATATCGACAACATTCTGATAAAAATACTTGAACAGCATATTGCCACCGTTCAACCAAAACTCGTTGCCATCTCGGTGCCTTTTCCGGGAAACTTGTATGCTGCATTGCGTTGTGGTCAATGGATTAAACAAAACTTTCCTTCGGCAAAAGTGGCCATGGGCGGTGGTTTTGCCAATACAGAACTTCGCTCTCTTTCCGATGCAAGGGTATTTGAATTTTTTGATTTTATTGCATTGGATGATGGGGAAGCACCCATCGAAAATTTATTGCAACACATTAAAACCAACAATGAATCAGCTACTTTAAAACGTACGTTAACGCTGCAGGATGAAGCTGTAGTATACATCGACAACACTGCCTGCACCGATTATAAACAAGGGCAGGTAGGCACTCCTGATTACGGTGATTTGCTGCTGGATAAATATATTTCCGCCATTGAATTGGTCAATCCTATGCACAGCCTTTGGAGTGATGGCAGGTGGAATAAACTAACCATGGCACATGGATGCTACTGGGGTAAATGTACCTTTTGCGATATCTCACTAAATTACATTCAACACTACGAACCCCTTACTGCTGCTATACTTTGCAACCGGATGGAAGAACTGATTGCACAAACAGGCGTGAATGGTTTTCACTTTGTTGATGAGGCTGCACCTCCTGCTTTAATGCGGTCGCTGGCGCTGGAAATTATTCGGCGAAAGCTTGTTGTAAGCTGGTGGACCAATATTCGTTTTGAAAAAAGTTTTACCAGGGATCTTTGTTTGTTGTTAAAAGCATCCGGCTGCATTGGCGTTTCCGGCGGGCTTGAAGTTGCATCAGACAGGTTATTGCAATTAATACAAAAGGGAATTACAGTAGCACAGGTGGCAATGGTTACCAAATATTTTAAAGATGCCGGCATTATGGTGCATGCCTACCTGATGTACGGCTTTCCAACCCAAACAGCGCAGGAAACCATCGATTCGCTTGAAATGGTGCGGCAGCTATTTGAAGCCGGGATTTTGCAATCCGCCTTCTGGCACCAATTTGCCATGACGGCTCACAGCCCTGTTGGATTAAATCCTGATGAATACAAAGTAGTAAAGAAAACCAATAGCATTGGAACTTTTGCAAATAATGACATTGAACATTCCGATCCAACCGGGGCTGACCATGATACCTTTGGATTCGGTTTAAAAAAATCTTTACTAAATTATATGCATGGTGCCTGTTACGATTACCCGCTGCAAAAATGGTTCGATTTTAAAGTACCAAAAACTTCCATAAAGCCAGCGTATATTACCGGGGCGTTGCAAGATGAACCTGTTTTTGTTGCAAAGCCAACAACTAAAGTAGTGTGGTTGGGCAATATGCCGCAAATAGAGGATTACATAAAATCAAAGAAAGGAAGTCAATGGGAGATGAGTACCCTAACATTTGAATCAACTACAGAAACGCTTAGCATCAAATTGAACAAACCCAATGCCCATTGGCTTTTGGCAATGTTGCAACAAATTTCCATTACCAATCATAAACTACATAGTTTGCAGGAAGTAAAAGAAAATTACGAAGCAGCAGGTTTTGAAGACTTTGAATTGTTTTGGGACAATAAGCCGGTAAACACTTTGTACCGGGCTGGCTTATTGCAGTTGTAACAAACAGCTTTTAATATTTTTCTCGTATTTCAATAACTCTTTCTATGGTAATTGGTTTTTCCAGATAATCAGTAACGAGGTTAAATGACTTAGCCTTATTTTTATCAGCTATACTATCTGATGAGGACAGAATAAACAGGAGGTCTTTACTAGCGTCCCCCTGGTAATTTTCTAAAAAAAACCAACCATCTTTTATCGGCATATTCAAATCAACAAAAATTAATCTTTTCGTGTTCTTATTATTCGATAAATAGGAAAGTGAACTATCAACGTTTTCAAAACTTTTAACCGGAATACCCGGTAGTTCATACTCAAATATTTTTTCTGCTAAATATAATGAGATGCTGTCGTCATCAATTATACAAATCTCCTCAACATCAGCAATTTTTAGCTTAGCAGGTAAATTCATTTAATAGAGTTTAATGTTAATATGAAGATAGATTCTTTTATTGTTAAAATTGAAAAATGCCCCGTATTTAATTTAATAGAGAAGATATAAAGTCGAATTACTTTTTTTCTGCCAATTCTGTTGAAATATTAGTTGACTTTTATCCTTTTTGATAAACAAAAAAGGATTTCTTTAACTGTTAAACATAAAAAATTCATCGATTTAAATAAGCGTTGTTTCATAATATCTAGATTGATGTTTTTCAGAGTTGTTTTGCCCAAAATTCCGACTGTTTTCCCCTTTCTTTAACTGAACCTTTTTTTTTCAATTTCTCCCTTATCTTTGCCGCATAAAATATTTTACCATTGGCAACAAAATTTTCCAAAGACACTTACCTGTATTGGTACGAATTAATGTTATTACTTCGACGGTTTGAAGAAAAGACAGGGCAGTTGTACGGGATGCAGAAAATAAGAGGCTTTTGTCATTTGTACATAGGCCAGGAAGCAGTAGCTGCAGGTTGTATGACGGCAACCAATCCGGATGATAAATTTATAACCGCCTATCGATGCCATGCGTTGGCAATTGCCAAAGGTGTTACCCCAAAAGCTACCATGGCAGAATTGTATGGAAAAGCCACCGGTTGCAGCAAGGGCAAGGGTGGTAGCATGCACATTTTTGGAGTAGATGTTGGTTTTTTTGGTGGTCATGGTATTGTAGGTGCACAAATAGGCACCGGTGCAGGACTGGCATTTGCAGAACAATACAAAGGCACCAATAATGTGGCTCTTTGTTTTTTTGGAGATGGTGCTGCACGGCAAGGTATGCTTCATGAAACATTTAATATGGCCATGCTTTGGAAATTGCCGGTTGTGTTTATTTGTGAAAACAATCAGTATGCAATGGGTACTTCTGTTGCACGTACCAGCAATGTAATGGATTTGTATAAATTGGCTGATGCGTACGATATGCCGGGCGACAGTGTAGATGGAATGAGTCCGGAAGATGTGCACAATGCTATTTTAAGAGCAGTAAACCGGGCAAGAGAAAAAGGCGGACCAACTTTGCTGGAAATTAAAACCTATCGTTACAAAGGGCATAGCATGAGTGATCCGCAAAAGTATCGTACCAAAGATGAGGTAGAGGAATACAAGCAAAGAGATCCTATTGATCATGTACTAAGAGTATTGAAGGATGAATTTAAATTAGCCGATGCGGAAATTGAAGCAATTAACGAAAGGGTAAAAGCGCAGGTAGAAGAGAGTGTGAAATTTGCAGAAGAAAGCCCTTGGCCAAATGATGATGAATTGTTGAAGGATGTTTACATTCAGGAAGATTATCCATTCATTACAGACTAGGATAGTTTATTAAACCAAGTAATAAAGAATCAAATTTATAATAATTAAAAAATGCCCGGCTACCCCTTATTAAAAAAGGCAAATGGGTGAAGAAAAAAAATGGCAGAGAAGCAAGCAATAGTAGAAAATGTAGAAGTAAATGAAGCTGTAGAAAAAGCAAAAGATTTTTGGGCTAAGTTTAGCAGGCCTATTATTTATGTTGGAAGTGCACTGATACTGCTTATCGGCGGATGGTATGCCTATTTGAATTTTGTAAAAGTACCCAACAATGAAAAAGCTGCTGAATTGATTTTTCCGGCAGAGCAGGTATTTGATAAAATGACACAGGGTGGATTTAACAAAGATTCCATCAATATGGTATTAAACGGCGGTGGATCTGTAACAACAGGTGTTTTAAAATTAATTAATAATTATGGTGGAACAGCCGCAGGTAACAGGGCGCATTTTATTGCAGGTGCCTGTTATTTGTACAGTGGAGATTTTAACAACGCTGTAAAACATTTAAAAGATTTTTCTACCAACGCTACACAGGTACAAACAAGCGCTTATCTTTTATTGGCTGATGCCTACTCTGAATTAAAAAAGAATGACGATGCTTTTGACTATTATAAAAAAGCAGTAGCTGTAAACAGTAAAGATGAGTTTATGACGCCGGAAGCTTTGTTTAAGGCTGGTTTGTTTGCAGATGCAACGGGTAAGTCAAAAGAAGCCATTGAATTTTTCAAGAAAATAAAAGAAGAATTCCCTAAAAACGGCCATGCTACTGAAGTTGATAAATATTTAGCAAGGTTGGGAGCGATAGATTAATTTATAGTTGTTGTTAATAGTGTAGTAATTAAGTCTTAAAGTTATTCTGTCATTTAATTTTAAAGGGGCTCAGCAATTTAGATAAACAGCTAATTAACAAGCCATTGATGACTGCAAAAAAAATTTGCAACGATCCTAATTTATGTCAGTAAACTCACCTAATATATCAAATAC
>JBBQEA010000189.1:0-9882 GCA_038320245.1 Chitinophagales bacterium
TACAGCTTCTGTTACTTCCTGACCAAGATAATCTTCGGCAGTTTTTTTCATCTTCTGCAAAATCATTGCACTTATTTCTTGTGGCGTATACATTCTGCCATCTATGTCAATACGAACTGTATCATTGTCACCTTTTACCACTTTATAACTACTATGGCTGATATCTGTAGTTACTTCATTCCACTTATGCCCCATATAACGCTTAACGCTCATTATGGTATTGGCAGGGTTTGTAATAGCCTGGCGTTTGGCAGGATCGCCTACTTTACGCTCGCCATTTTTTAAAAATGCAACAATAGAAGGTGTAGTACGACGTCCTTCATCGTTGGCAATTACAACTGGCTCGTTACCTTCCATAACAGCAACACAGCTATTGGTTGTTCCTAAGTCAATCCCTATTATTTTTCCCATGATTAATATTTTAATGTTCACTGTAGCATGTCAATGATTGTGCCATGGGACATTTAATGAAAAATTGGCAGTATTGCTTGTGTGTAACAGGTAAATACTTGTGGCGGTGGCAATTAATAATAACTAACGAGTGGATAATTCAAACAAGTTACAATTTGATTTACTACATCACTTCTTCCTTTACCTTAAAGGTGAAATATTGCTGCGTAAAATAACTAAGGGTTACTACAAAACCTGTTACAATTACCTGGGCCATTACCGGGTGCAAATGCAGGTATTTAACCAATATTTTTAACAGGACATAATTTATGGTAAGGTTACTAATAAAGGATAAGAAATACCTGAACAATTGAATGCGACCTTTTAAATTGGAGGCAATAAAAACAACGTACTTATTAAGCAAGAATCCTATAAAAAACACTGTACAGGAAGAAATTAAAAGTGCCAGGCTGTAAGACTCAAAAACATAAAAGCCTAAATTAACCACCTGCTGCTTTAGTACAAATTGATAAAGAGAAGTAAATATTACAAACCCCAATACAACATTAAATCCCCCACAAGCTGCGTAACGAAAAGTTTGCAGGGGCATTATCCTTTTAAAGGGAGGGTAAAAAAAATCTATAACAGCTATGATAATATTTCTCATTGTAAAAAGTGGGCAAATATAACCCCATTTTGTGGCGAAAAATAAATTATACGCTACGCAGTAACTTTATAAAAACAAAAAATCCTGCCATTTAAAATGACAGGATTTTTTGTTAATCCTCATATCGGATTAAATAATTTAGAATGTATATCTTATTGCAAAGCCACCCCAGTTTCCGGAAAAGCCATTTCTATAATTACTTCCAAATTCAAAAGATGGTTGCCAATCGAGCGATACGTTGATAGGTGCACCATTGAATTTATAATCCAATCCAAGCACACCGTCTATACCGATACCTACATAACTAGTACCCTTGTTGTTGTCACGATAATAATGGTCATTGTAAAATCCAACGTGGGCACCTGGTCCTACATACCATTTTAACCCCGGAGCGCCATTAATGTCTCCGTGAAATTCATACAAACCAGTTACCCGTAAACCTCTATCAAAGAAATAAGCAATGCCTTCCAATGCTACATCCGATTTTATAAAATGTTTTAACGTTACAGCACCCGGATAAAATTTTACACCCAATGCAGTTTCATAACTGGAGCCTCTTGCTCCACTTTTTTGTGCAGAAACAGTTAGTACGCAAAACATAACTGCTATACTACTCAATAAAATTGTCTTTCTCATAATCTTTAATTTTTGTTTATTTAAAATTCTCCTTGAAATTATCATGCCGAAATCAGTTTTCCAGCTGCTATTATTTTTTATCAACTATACAATTCTTCCTTCAATTCTTTTACCCTTGCATCTTCCAGGTATTCGTCGTATGTCATCAGCCGATCAATCATTCCCTTTGGGGTAATTTCGATTATTCTGTTGGCCACTGTTTGCATAAATTGGTGATCATGGGTTGTGAATAAAACAATACCCGGAATATTTATCATACCATCATTAAAGGAAGTAATACTCTCTAAATCCAGGTGATTGGTAGGTTCATCCAGTATCACCAGATTGGGGTTTTGCAGCATCATTTTACTTACCATACAGCGTACTTTTTCTCCCCCGCTCAAAACATTGGTTTGCTTTAAAATTTCATCGCCGCTAAATAACATTTTACCCAAAAATCCCCGGATAAAATCTTCATCCACATCCTTGGTATTGGGCGGCACAAATTGCCTTAACCAATCAATCAGGTTAAGTGAACCTGTAAAAAACTCGGTATTGTCATTGGGCAAATAAGCCGAGGTAATGGTAGAACCCCATTCATATTTTCCATAATCCGCCTCCATTCTGCCAGTAATGATTTCAAAAAAACTGGTTAATGCTACAGGGTTGCGACTTAAAAATGCAATCTTTTGTCCCTTTACTATATCAAAATTAATATTGCTGAATAATAATTTACCGTCAACAGATTTGGAAAGTTTTTCTACATTCAAAATTTGGTTACCCACTTCCCTATCCGGCTTAAAAATAATACCTGGATATTTTCTGCTGCTGGGGGTAATATCTTCGAACACCAGTTTATCCAATGCTTTTTTACGACTGGTAGCCTGCTTGCTTTTTGAAGCATTGGCACTAAACCGGGCAATAAATTCCAACAAGTCTTTCTTCTTTTCTTCCATCTTCTTGTTCTTGTCGCCAGCCTGCCTCGATGCCAGTTGAGAACTCTCGTACCAGAAGGTATAGTTACCGGTATAGATTTTTATTTTTTGCTTATCAACATCTGCCACATGTGTACATACCACATCTAAAAAGTGACGATCATGACTTACTACCAGTACAATATTCTGATAATCTGCCAAAAAGTTTTCCAACCAACTGATGGTTTCCACATCCAGGTTGTTGGTAGGCTCATCCAACAATAAAATATCAGGATTGCCAAACAAGGCCTGCGCCAGCAATATCCTCACCTTAACGTTGGCAGGAATATCTTTCATCAATTGCTGGTGCATTTCTTCTTTTACACCCAGTTCATTCAGCAATTGTGCAGCATCACTTTCTGAAGTGTATCCACCCATTTCACCAAACTCATGCTCCAGTTCACCAGCCTTCATACCATCCGCTTCGGTAAAATCTTCCTTCATGTAGATGGCATCTTTTTCCAACATCAAGTCCCACATTTTTTTGTGACCCATCATCACGGTATGCAGCACACTCACTTCGTCAAAACCAAAGTGATTCTGCGCCAGCACTGCCATACGTTCGCCGGGAGATATGGTAACTGTTCCTTTATTAGGCTCTATTTCTCCGCTCAATATTTTGATAAAAGTTGATTTACCAGCACCATTGGCACCAATAACGCCATAACAATTACCCTTGGTAAAACTGATCTTTACCTCATCAAACTATACCCTTTTGCCATAGGCAAGGGTTACATTCTTTACACTAATCATCATTTTAAAATGGGCGCAAAGATAGGATGTGGCAGGGAAATGATGAAGAATTTATCGAGGGGAGAATAGTAACTGTTTAATTGTAAAATGATGCGGTTGGCTTTTTGAAATACGCTGGTCAGCATCTTTTCATATCAAATTGAGCTTTGATGTAAATACAATTCTGTTGCCAATGCATGTTAGTTTTAAGTCTTAATTAATTTCTCTTCTATGTTTTTACTTATAAAATAAATCGGGTAATTAATCTGAAATCCATTATTTGAGCAACTACTATCTTTAAAAAAAACAGGCTGCTTTTTATGGCAACCTGTTAATTAAAAAATTTAACTATTTACTTATTGCTCAATCAAAATCTTTTTTACAATCTTTTCATCGGGCAACTGTACATGCAATGTATAAATACCTGTTGGCAAATCTGCCACTTTTAATCCATAAGCGCTATTGAATGCATTGATGCGACTCCAGTTTTTTACCAGCTGTCCCTGTGCATTTATCAAATAGATATTAGCAGTTTGTGTGGTGCCATTAATATATACATTCACTATATCTTTAGCCGGCACCGGGCTTACTGTTACAGAAATTCCTTGTTTGCTAATACGAGCCTGCCTTACAACAGAAAGTTCTTCCCTGTTGTCTGCATCAACCTGGCGAATTCTATAATAGTAAACAATATTTGGCTGCACAAAATTATCATTCAAAGAATAATTTAATTGAACATTGTTGCCTTGTCTCGCTGCAACCCATCCGATGGTTTCAAAATTTAATCCGTTGGTGCTTCTTTCTACTTTAAAACCTTTGTTATTAAGTTCCTGCGTTGTACTCCATTTTAACGAAATGGAGTTTTTGTTAACTGCTGCATCAAAACTTAGCAACCTAACCGGTAGTGCAGCAGTTGGTGACACGAGCATAAACTGAGAAAATCCGGTAAAATTGCCGGTATAGCTGTAATACCCACTGGCAGCAGATTTATCTGTAAATGTGGGTGTAATAAGGGTAGCATCTGCTTCGGTTAATATACCTGTTAAATTAACGCCGTCTTTTACTTTTAGAATTTTTAAAGCTGGAATTTCCAGCGCACTCCAGGCTGGTGATAATTCTGCCGTAGAAAAATATAATGTTCCCTGATAGGTAGCTGTACTATTTGCCACTACAGGGGAAATTTTAATCACTTTATTTGTTCTAAAATAACTACCCGATGTGGTGGACAAAGCAGTTTTACCAGTACCGGCATTTTGAATACTGGCAGTAACACAACCTAAATCCTGGCTTGGATTAGTGACCGTAGCAATCAATCGTTGTGTAACTGGCGCAACGGTAGATTTGCTGTAATAGTCAACAGTTTGTCCGGAATATTGCGAAAAGGTAGTATCAGCATCAGTAGTTCCGGCTACAGCATAGTAACTACCCGTTAGGGCAATATCATCTACCGTAAATGCCGGGTTAGTGCCAACAGCATCATCATTATACCAGTTAAATACCAAATAGAATTTTTTATTACTTAACGCCAGCGGTAGTTTCATATTTTCTGTGGCGGCAGTTGTGCCAGCAGGCAATCCACTATAAGCTGCATCAAAATAAATTACGTTATTTGCATCTACAGCTTGTCCTTCAGGAATATACCCAACATAACCTTCATCGTATCCGGGTTCTCCAAGGCAACGCCATTTAAAACTAAGATTTATATCTTTTAATCCGGATGCATCTAACAAAGGAGAAAATAAATATGCATCAGAAATATTGGTATTGGTGTATTTATTGGTTTTTGTAGAAGTGTTATTGCTGATATGAGCTGCATTACCGCTTGTACCAATGCCGCCAAAAGCACTAATAACCCATTTGTTTGGCGTATAGCTACTGCTGCCATCGTCATATACTGAGGTTAACCAACCTGTAGGAATATTTTGAGACGCATTAAAGTTTTCGCTCAAAATAGTTTTATTAGGCGTCATGTTATTTATATTGATGCCGGCAACATCATCATCCACAATAGAAATTGATAATGTTTGTTTTTCGGGACTGGCAACAACACCTGTACCGCTGATGCTGTAACCCAATTGGATGAGCTCGGTTGGCTCAACAGCCTGATCATCGATTATTGTAATGGTTATCTTTTTTACAGCATTGTCATTGGCCGTATAACTAACAGATGCCGGAGAAATGGTATAGTCAACATTTAATAGCGCCGAGCCGCCTATAGGTGCAAAAGTAACCGTAGCGTTGCCGGTGGCTTTAGCGGAAACATATATATTAAATGTAAATGATTTTGAGTTAGGACAGGTACCAGCATTACCTGTTTCCGAAACCGAGTATAAAGCGGCTGAACCAAATTGTATGGCATTCCCTGCTCTTGCCTGGCAGGCTTTTGAAGTAATTAGGGTAAATCTGCGGGCGCTATTATCCAGTGTAGCCTGGCAACGTAGCGCCTGATCTGTTGTAAATGTATTCACACAGCCATCATCCGTATAATCCATATAGTTCTGAAACATTTTTGGCATAGACGGTGTACAATTATTTAAAGTACCATTTGCCGGACAGCCAGTAGTTTCAGCCTTTTGGGGAGGTGTATCGCCACAATAATCATCTCCACAGTCAGCATCGCCCCAAATATGTCGCAAGCCAAAAAAGTGTCCTGCTTCATGCGATAAGGTACGACCATAACCATAAGATGCAAACTGCCCGGGAGTAGCTATACTGCCTACAGATTGCCAGGCAATTACGCAACCTGCGGTTTCAGATGATTCCGTATTATCCAATCCAGCCAATGTACTAAAAGACGGGAAAGTGGAATAGCCCAGTAATTGGCTGGAGTCCATAGCTGCCGTCCAAACATTAAAATAACTGTACGGATCCCAAATACTCGAAGGCTTTATCGTAGCATCAAAGTAATCCATCAAATCATTATCAATCATGGTGTTTGTATTGGTCCAGCCTCTTGTAGATGCGTTAATGCGGTCAATGCCCGGCGTAGTAAGAGGCTTGCCCGTAGTGTCAACCACTGCAAGGCAAAACCTTATCTTAACATCTGCAGCAACGCCATAAGAGGAGCCGGAGAGGTTGGCGTAATCCTTATTCAACTGATCCAGTTGTGCCTGGTACATTGCCGTAGGCAGATTGGGTGTACTCGTTGAAAGTGCCTGACCTGTTCTATATATACTATGAAAAATAACAGGTATGGTAACAGGTCCAGCAAAGGCTTCTTTACCGGTAGATATTCTCTTTTGAATTAGATTTTTTAACGCTGTTTCATACCTGTTTTCGTTATACCCTTTTGACTTTGCTTTCTCCATGTAGCTGGAAAAACCGCATTTTTGCCTAACAACACTTCCGGCACCAGGTCTTGCAGCTATACCTGCAACAACATTCACCTGCTTTGCGGGGGATGCATGATTTCTTTTGAAGTTTTTATCAATTTGTAATTGATGTTGGGCATTGGCAGTTACTACACCCAATAAAAGGATACAGAAAAATGTAAAAGTTAATTTCATGTTGTGGTTTTAAAAAAATAAGGATCGAATATAAGCTTTCCTTTTGCATAATATCTTTTATTTTGAAAGAATTTCAATTAGAGACAAATTAATAGTTAGCTCTGATTTAAGGCATTGTTGCAGCTGCAGTAAACCGGGTGATTTAATTGCTAATTAAAAAGATAATGCTGATTTCAAAATTATTTCGTTTCCCAACCTGTTATTTTGTTTTCAGTATTTTTGCCACATGTCAATCGTAAGCAGCATCCAAAAGAATGTAACAGCAGCATTATCGGGTTTATACAATCAACCTTTCGCAGAAAAAGATTTTCAGATAAACCTTACCAAACCTGAGTTTGAAGGTGATTATACAGTAGTACTTTTTTCTTTGGTAAAATCGTTAAAGCAATCGCCTGATGCCATTGGAAACCAGTTAGGCCAGGAGCTGATTAAACTAAACCCCGGATTTTTTACTGGTTACAATATCATTAAAGGATTTTTAAACTTGTCAATTGATGATAGTTACTGGACCGACCTGCTCCAAAAAAACCATGCAGATATCTGTTATGGCAAAAAGGAAATGAATGGTAAAAAAGTGATGGTGGAATATTCATCTCCCAATACAAACAAACCCTTGCATCTTGGCCATTTAAGAAATAATTTTTTAGGTTGGAGTGTAAGTGAAATATTAAAAGCCAACGGCTACGAAGTAATTAAAAGTGCCATTGTAAATGACCGGGGAATTCATATTTGCAAGAGCATGATTGCCTGGCAATTGTTTGCCAACGGCGCCACTCCGCAAAGCACCAATACCAAGGGCGATCACTTTGTTGGTGACTATTATGTACAATTTAATGATGAATATAAAATACAAGTTAACAAGTTAGTAGAGGAAGGAGTTGATAAGGAAACTGCTGAGAAAACTGCTCCAATTATGAAAGCAACCCAGCAAATGCTATTAGACTGGGAAGAAGGTAAACCGGAGGTGATGCAACTTTGGAAAACAATGAACCAATGGGTTTATGCAGGTTTTGATGTTACCTACAAAAGAATTGGTAGCGACTTTAACATGGTGTATTATGAAAGCAATACTTACCTGTTGGGGAAAAATATTGTGCAGCAGGGGCTTGATAAAAAAATATTTTATCAGAAAGAAGATGGCAGCATTTGGATTGATTTAACAGCCGATGGGCTGGATGAAAAAATTGTACAACGTAAGGATGGCACTTCTGTTTATATCACCCAGGATATTGGCCTGGCATTGCAGAAATACGAAGAATATAAAATTGATCAAAGCATTTATGTGATTGGTAACGAACAAAATTACCACATGAAAGTGCTGCAACTAATTTGTAAAAAATTGGGTATGCCCAACGCAGATAATATTTTTCACCTGAGCTATGGCATGGTAGAATTAACCAGCGGAAAAATGAAAAGCAGGGAAGGCACCGTGGTTGATGCAGATGATTTAGTGGTTGAAATGGTAGCCACCGCCCAACAACATACAGAAGCATTAGGCAAGGTGAAGGACTTTACAGAAGCTGAGTTAAAAGATTTGTACGACATACTAGGCCTTGGTGCCATGAAGTTTTATTTGCTGAGAGTTGACCCAAAAAAAACAATGGTATTTAATCCGCAGGAGAGCATAGATTTCCATGGTTTTACCGGACCTTTTGTGCAATATACTTATGCAAGAATACAAAGCATTTTGAGGAAAGTGGCTGGTGAATCGTCAATGGGGAATGGTGAATTGAGGGAAGCATTATTAAAGCTCGAAAAGGAAGTTCTGGTGATTTTAGAACAATACCCCGCTGCAATTGAACAGGCCTGTATAGAACACAATCCATCAGTCATAGCCAGCTATGTTTTTAACCTGGCAAAAACTTTCAACTCTTTTTATACGGAACATTCCATTGCTAATGCAGAGACAGCCACAAAGAAACAACTGCGATTGCAATTAGCTACAATGACGGCCAATGTAATTAAAAGCGGCATGCAACTGCTGGGCATTCGGGTGCCGGAGCGGATGTAAGAAAGATTATTTGGCAGCTGGTTTTATTTCAGTAACAAGGAGACACTGGACTTAGCGGAGACCTTCGTCTTTTGGGGCATGTAGGGTATTAATGTTACAAGTATTGTGTTTATATTTGGTCGAACATCGATTTTACCTTATTAATTCATACAAACATTACTTTTGGAGAACGGTTTACATGGGTAAGAAAAAGGAAAATTTACCACAAGTCGATACTGGTAAAAAATTGTTTTCAAAGGCGTTGCCAATGGCAGGTATGAAGGTAGAGAAGTTCGCCCAGCTATTTAGATGGCTGTTAAAACTGCTCAAGCGCTAAAGGTTTCGTTCGATTATCTAACTAGTAAATTGTAAATTGTATTGAAAAAAAATGTACTGGACAGACAGCATTAAGTGACAAGTCTTAATGACAAAGACAATGTCTATATTTATGCAAGACTTGATTCTTTAGAAAAAACACGCCCACTCTATTAAATAAATATACTTTTTATGATACGAACAATTTTAACACCTAAGTCTCAAGCCGTTTTCTTTGATATTCCTAAAGATTATGTAGGCAAAGAATTAGAAGTAATTGCTTTTACAAAAAGCGAAGGTTTGGAAAGCATAAAAAAAACAGAAAAAAAGTTTCTTTCTTTTGACGCCATAAAAATTGACACTACTAATTTTAAATTCAATAGAGACGAAGCAAATGAACGATAATATTTTTTTAGATAGCAATATTTTAGTGTATTGCTATTCTACCAATGATGTGTTTAAAAAGACTACTGCACGAAGTCTTATGCTATTAGACAATGTTTTTATTTCTACACAAGTGCTGAATTAAACGGCTAATGTACTGCATAAAAAATATACTATTCCCTGGCTGCAACTTGCTGATTTAATTGCCGATTTTGAAAATAATTTTTTAATACATAACCTTACCGCTGCTAATACTAAAACCGCTTGCCTTATTGCTCAGCGTTATATGTTCTCTTTATACGATAGCCT
>JBBQEA010000190.1:0-9769 GCA_038320245.1 Chitinophagales bacterium
TTAACCAGGGAAACAAAGAGCGAATAAAGGAAGCGGCATCCATCATTCGCTTTTTACAAAAAAACCGAAGCATTGTAACCAACAGCGAAAGCATATCCCATAATCCGGCTTTTAAAAAAGAGTAACCCACCACGATACAAAAATAAGCAACGTACTATTTGATTATGATAACAAAGGGCTTTGTGTAATTGACCTGGATACAGTAATGCCCGGCTACTTCATTAGCGATGTAGGTGATATGTGGCGTACCTACCTGTTGCCTGTAAGCGAAGAAGAAAAAGATTTTAGTAAGATTGAAATAAGGGAAGATTATTTTAAAGCGATTGCCGAGCGTTATCTAAGTGAGATGAACAAAGAATTAACTGCAATAGAAAAAGAGTATTTTGTGTACGCCGGCAAATTTATGACTGATATGCAAGCATTGCGTTTTATAGCCGACTATATCAATAATGATGCGTACTATGGTTCTAAATATGACGGACATAATTTTAGAAGAGCAAAGAACCAGGTAGTGCTGTTGCAGCAGTTAATGTAGCATTAAGCGGCGTTGACCGCCATGGTTAAAATCTAATAGATTGAGAATACCTTAATTCCAACGAGAAAAATAATCTACATCTGCTGCTAATGGTGTTTGTTACATTACTTTTGTTCAATTAACACTAAGAATTTACCAAAGCAAGACCGTATTCTTAGGCCAGAAAAATACAATCCGATGATTTTAATTTATGTTTTAAATAAGTGACTGAATTTTTAAAATTCCGGTATAGAAATACCCGAATTATCAAAGTACTACTTTGTTATAACCAAAAACCAAATTGAGATTCTTTTGATGTTGTAAACAATAGATATTATTTTAACGAAACAGGTTTTATCAATTTAATAACTAGTTTTTCTTTACTATAAAATATGGCAACCTCTCCAGCGGAACTTCTATTTCAACGTTGGTACCACCCTTATATATTTTTCCATCGTCTCCAATCCATTTGCCTTTGCTGATTTTTGGAAATCTTACCATACGTGTTTTAATTTTATTATCGAGCATGGGTGCAACCATAATGCTATCACCCAATAAAAACTGGTCGTTTACAGCAGCAAAATCCTGGTTGGGAAATACATAGTCGAGGTATTTTATAATTGGCTCGCCAGTGGCGGCGGCCGCCTTGGCTAATTCCATAATAACAGGAATGAATCTATTTCTTACGGCAACCACTTTTTTAACTGCATCAAAATGTACACTATCCAGCACACGCCATGGCGCTACTGAAAACTGCATCATTGGCATCAAGCCATGGCATTGTGCAGAGCGTACAATTAAATCCTGATCGAGGTTATTTTTTTCACCCCAAAATGAACTGATTTCTCCGCCACCAATCATATCTGGACAGGCATAGGCATAGCCAACAAGGCCCTGTAATAACATATCCGGAATTAACTTTTTTAAATCAACCCAATTATGCTCTTTATCCCTTAACCTTTGTACAAGTGGTTTGCCGCCCATTTTCCAACAAGCCCTGTATTCATTTAAAGGATATTTTAATCCAATGGTTGCAAATAACCGGCTATGTTCATTAGCCGTAATTTGTTTCATGGAAATAATATTTGGCGGATAATATTCAAAATCTCCAGCGTCTAATTTATAGCCATCCACACCATACATCGTTTGTAAATAATCAAGCCGCCCCTGAAACCAATTTACTGCAACAGGATTAGTGAGATCCAGTTCTGCAGAAAAACCATTCCACCATTTCATCAATAAAGATTCACCATTGTTCTTACTATCCTTTAACAAGCCAGCCTTTGCAGAAAGTTCCCTGTATTCTTTACTATCTGCACTTACAAAGGGGCAAACCCACAGCATTACTTTAAATCCCATACCATGTAATTCATCCATCATTTTCTTTGGTGCAGGAAATGTTCTGGGATTAAAATCCCACACGCCATAATTTTCCTGCCAGGTGTCATCTATCATCAGTACCCCGGGTTCAAATCCATTGCTGATTATTGCATGTGCGTACTTTAATACATCTTCCTGGTTTTGGTTATAGTTGAGTTCTATCCAGGTATTATATTGCGGCTTTGCAAATAAAAGTGGGTCTGGCATTTTACCATCCGAAGGAAAATATTTTTTTCTAACATATTGCTGTATTTCTTTAAGCGTTGCGCCAGCTTTGCCTGTGTCAATAACTCCCAAACCAGTAACGTTTATTTCACCATCTAAAATCGAAAATTGAAATGGTTCCTCACTCCATATATATCTTCCCTTATTGGAAAGTAATAATGGCTGTGCCTGGTTACCTTCATTATTCCCCAACAGATCATTGGAATATTTTGTATTAAAAGAGAAGGGCATCAACTGTCCATGATTGATAATTCCACACCACCACTTTTCATCAGCTTGCAAACTTATTTTTATTTTATTTTTCTGGGCATGTGTAGTTACAGCACAACATAAAATGAAAATAATATTCAGTGTAATTTTTTTCATGATAGTAATAATTAGTTCCAACTAAGAAATAGACTTTTTCCAAAGTCTTTAAGAATACTTTACATATTAACTTTTACAAATTCAAATCAAATTTAGGCTAGAATCAAAATTAAAAAATACGCAAGCGTTTGCACAGAAAGGGTTTTATGCAAATGTTTGACTTGCTGTACGTAAGCGTTATTACAAATAGTATCGTATTTTCCGTTCTCTTAAAAAAGTATGCAGGCAAAACAAAATAACAACAATGCAATTGTTATCATTGGTATTTTATTTTTTGCATTTGGATTTGTTACCTGGCTAAACGGACCGTTAATCACTTATGTAAAACGGGTCTTTGTATTAGATAAAGGCTCCAAACCATATTTGGTGACGACTTCTTTTTATATGGCATATTTCCCCCTTATCCTTCCATTTTAGTGGGTGCTTTAATAATCAGGCGTAAAAAAAGGTGGGGAGTGGTATTTGCGGTAATGACCATTGGCGCTTTTCTTTTCGGACAGTTTGCCACACACAGAAATTATCCAATGAGTTTGCTTGCACTTTTTGTTATTGGCTCAGGTTTATCCTTATCGTAAACTGCATCCAACCCTTACAATACCATTATTGATCCAATAGAAAATGCCGCACAGTGCATCAGTGTTGCGGGCATTTGCAATAAAGTTGCCGGTATTATAAGTCCTGTTTTTTTAAGGACTTTTGTATTAAAAGGAATAAATGAATTAGAAGGTAAAGTGCAGGCAGCAACCGATGAACAAGCCAAGAATGCTATTCTTACAGAGTTTGCATCTAAGATTTATACGCCTTATATTATCATGTCTGTTGTGCTGGTACTGCTGGAGTTTTGGAGATTGCGTTCTTCATTGCCGGAAATTAAATCTACTGAAGCCAATGTACAGACAGTTAGTGATGATGTTACAAAAGAAAAAAGTAGCCTCTTCCAATTCCTCATCTATGGCTAGGTACAATTTGTATCTTTTTTAATGTGGCGTACAAGTAATTACCGATGATCCCATTGGTACATATGGATAGGGTTTTGGTATGTGTGCAGATTGTACCAAATATTTTACGTCTTTTACTTTGGGCGCCATGTTGCAGGGTTATGTGATTGGATTATTTACCATTCCAAAATATCTTTCCCAGCAAAATGTTTTCAAGTTTTCTGCTTTACCAGGCATAGTTTCTACAGCGGCGGCGTTTTTAACACACGGTTATGTACCCGTTGGTTTTGAAGCTGCACCGGGTTTAGGCAATGCGTTGATGTGGCCCGCTATTTTCCCCGATGGCCATCAACGGGTTTGGGAGGTTTACAGAAAAAGGCTCAGCTATTTTGATTATGGGTATTGCTGGTGGAGCCATCATACCAAAGCTATTTGCAAGCTTTAAAGAAACATACAATTTTCAATTAGTACTTCTTGCATTAATGATTCCGTGTTATCTGTATATTCTTTATTATGCCTTAAAAAGATATGAAGCAGCTAAAACAAATTGATCATCGATAATTTTAAAAGCTTATACATACTATTTCAAATAATTCTTTTCCCCAGCACATCAAATTAAAAATATAAAAGAAGGCTGAATTATATCATGGACTTAAAGTTATATCCATTGCTCATGGTTTTGGTTCAATACCGGGAAACACCAATAAGAACTTTCCTGGAACTGCTTTGCTGCACTTTACAGTAAGCGTATTTCACCCAACATCAACAGCATTAAAAACCATGTACACATCTACCAAAGCAATCGTACGTTAAGGCATGGGTGAATTTACAACTGCTGCCGCAGCAACGCTTTTTTCTGCTGCGGTTTGTGCATCATCTTGCGGAAAATGGCTAACAGTTATTTGTTTTTTAATGATTCAAAAGCTTTTTACCATTGGCGTTGTAAATCTTTTTTAGCGTTGCATCATTTAAGTTCAACCCATACAAAGCCCAATGATAACTAGACATATTGTGATCATAAAAATGTTCATCGGCCGTTTCAAGAATGCGAAAAGTTGTCTGGTACATTTCCTTGTCAAAACCCATATCAGTTCCGTACAATATTTTGTCTGTGTATTTTTCAAAGAAAGCCCTTGTATATCTCGGTATTGGTGAAAATTCTCCAAACCTTGCTGCAATGTCTGCATAGAGGTTAGGATATAAATTAAACAATCTGCCAAGCATACTTAAATCGGCATTTGTGTTGGCGAGATGACAGGCTATGAAAATTGTTTTAGGATTATTTTTTACTGCATTTTCCAGCGTTTTCACCAATTCATCATGGGTTAAAATGCCGGCCCTGGTCATATCAACTTTCCATTTTGCGGCATTCATCAAACCATCATTGGTGGAGTCTGGCTTTTCATACATCCACTGGTCTTCGGCTACGTGAATACTTATCGGCATGTTAAGCTCTGCACATTTTTCCAGCAAAGGTTTCATTGCCGGGTCATCAATATGTAAACCATAACCTGCAACAGGAAGTGAGTATAATTCACCTAAACCTTTATCTCCTAATTCACCAACACCTGTCGCTCCATTTTGATGGCATCTTTCCAATTCAGCCACCGCATGCTTTTCCCATCCCGCCTTTTCATGACCTGTGTAGTCAAAGCCACACCACACTTCAAATCTATTTTTATAACGACCATATTTCTGAATCATTGAATCGAAGCGGGCACCGGTGGAATAAGTGAGGATCACTGTTTTTGCTACATTCATTTCGTTCATCCGCTGCACCCATACATCTACTTCCGCGTCTGTTTTTGGGTAGTCGTGCGAATGAAAATCTATCACCGGGTATTTTGCTTTGGCAAGGGTTGTTTTAGGAATTTTATAAATGGAGACAGGCTTGAAATATTTTAATTTAAGGTTCTCAGCTTCCTGGCAAAGTGCTGTATTATAACTGCTGTGTGCAAGAAGAAGCAACAAAATCCACAGTGGAAATATTTTTCTCATAATGTATTTTTTGAGTAAAAAAAAGTTAAGAATGATTCGGTTTAATGAAACTAATTTAACCAACATTATCACTTAAAACCTATGCAACCGTTTGCGCTATAAAATCGAATCCCCCACCCACTCTATAGCTACAATGGTCTTAAAATATAATCCGGAGGTTAACCCGATAGCTTTATTTTTTTTTGTTAGCTTGCTAACCATTTTCTCTACATTCAAACGATATATTTTATCAATCATATTAGCGGGAAATTTTCATCTACATTCTAAAAAAATACCAGTTAATTGGGCGGGTATGTAATTGAATCGCATTTTCATCTGTACTTATTGTACTTTCAACTGATTACTTCCTTCCTCTTTTACGGCTCTTATGGTAGTATTTCCTCCACCATCTAAAGTAAGATTTACAGGCTTGTTTGTTTTCCAGTTGCCCTTTGTAAAATCCGGAATATCCATTGTCTGCGATCGGTTGGCAACTGACTTTTCGCTAAGCGGTGCAATACAACTCCACAGGGCTGCATCATACACATCTTCATCAAGTGGCAATCCGTTGCGGAGGCAATCAATCAGGCGCCAGTCCATGATGAAGTCCATACCACCATGACCGCCTACATTTTTGGCAATGGCACCAATATGTTTTACAATCGGGGGCGTAAATTGCTCTTCCAGTTTCTTGTATTCGGCTTCATCAATCCAGCCTTCACCAAAAGATATCTTCTGCGGCTCTGGCCATTTGCTGGCAATACCTTTAGTACCACTGATTAAATGTATCCTCGAGTAAGGCCTTGGAGAAGTTACATCATGTTGCACCATCATTGTTTTTCCTTTCTTTGTTTTAATCACGGTGGTATTCATATTTCCCCTGAATTTTTTATCTTTAAAAGGAGCAAAGAACGGATCAGTTGCTGCTTTTTCTTTTGCCATAGCACCCATCATAAAATCGTTGCTGGAAGTAGAAACAAGATAATCCATTTGGTCGCCTCTGTTGATGTTCATACATTGTGCTATAGGGCCCAAACCATGAGTGGGATAGAGGTTACCGTTACGATTTGCATTCTCTTTTAACCTCCACATTTCTGCATAACCAGTCTTACTAAAATTGAGTTCTAACAGATTGTGCAGGTAGGCACCTTCTGCATGTATCAATTCACCAAACATACCGTTCCTTGTCATATTCAGGGTGAGCAATTCAAAAAAGTCGTAGCAGCAATTCTCCAGCATCATACAATGCTTCTTTGTTCTTTCAGAGGTGTTCACCAACTGCCAGCATTCTTCCAGTGTTCTGGCAGCATTTACTTCAGTGGCCGCATGCTTACCATGCTCCATAGCATAAACTGCCATTGGGGTATGCCAGCTCCATGGTGTGGTGATGTATACCAGATCAATATCCGGCCTGTTTACCAACTGTTTCCATGCCTCTTTACTGCCGCTGTAAGCTGTCGCTTTTGGAAGGCCTTTCTTTTCCAATATTTTTTGAGCTTTGTCAACCCGGTCAGGATACTGATCGCAAAGCGCTTTTATTTCGACGCCTTCAATATAAGATAATCTTTCCACCGCACTTGGCCCACGCATGCCGAGGCCGATGATACCCACACGTACTTTATCCAGCTTAGGTGCTGCGTATCCGCACATGTTGAACCCTACTGCTTGTGCCTCCGCTTCCAGTTGTTTTATCATGAAGGAACGGTCGCTTTCATCTGCAATCACCTTTGCAAAAGAAGGCACACCTGTAACCAATGCACCGGTACCGATGGTAAGTTGTTTCAGAAAATTTCTGCGTTTTGAGGTCATAGTAGTAAATGTTATTTATGCGTAAGTAATTTAAAATAATGTTGAAATTATTGCAATTCGATTTGTAAAATATTATCAAACGATTGCACCAATTTTGAGAAAATTTATGGAGCATAGATTTTAAATCTGGAACCATAATGAACACAAAAGATACGATTTGTCATTTCAACTGCCGGGTTCCGGGATACCATGTTTCCGCATTCTCCCGATAAATTTTATCAACCACTTCTTTGGGTAATTGCAAACCGTTAAATTTACCATCAAAATCACGGGAGGTCATGGTATCGCTGCTAGTAAAAAACTGCCAGTCTTTAAGCCAGGTTTCATGCAGACCATTTTTAATTTCTCCGAAGTTGGATGTTTCGTTGATCACGTCATCGGTAGCATACAATAACCTGTCCTGGTATTTAATAATGAAGTCATGTACTTTTTGCCGGTTTTTTACGCTTTGATATTGCAGGTGTGTAATCCTTGCTGCCATATCAACCGCCATGTTGGGAAATTCGTCTAAACGTTTCGCCAATTCATCAACACTCCATTCTAAACTTCCGAGATGAGCACCGATAAATTTGAGGTGAGGGTGCTTTTTTATGAAGCGATCTCTTGCTGCAATTTGCTCTTCATAAGATGGAAACTCCGGGTGCAGGTACATGTGGTAAATTGGAAAATCTGTGTAATAGCTTCGGTCGCCTTTTATAGTCATTTTATCTGCAGGGAGCCAGCAATTTTTTGGCTCTCCTAAATGCCCAAGAATTGGGATGTGATTTTGTACGATAAAATCAACGACCGGATCAAAACGGACATCATCTATCATTACCAGTTTGCCATCCTTATCCTTTAATGACATACCGATCACCTTATAAAACTTTACTGCCACAGCGCCTTTGGCAAAAGAGTTTTTAAGGTAAGCGATAGTTTCCTGCTGCCAGTTGCTACTGTTGAAATTTCTTACAGAAATGGTAGTAGCATAAGCAATGCGGCCTGGGAATGCTTTTACTTGTTGCAGTGCCAGTTGTTGCTGCACCTCCATTGGTGGCGGCTCATTAACATCATCCAATGTGATTGTTATAAGGGAGAAATTATCAGCCTTGGCAAGTGTTGCAAAATCAGTTTTGTTTGTGTACAGGTGAACATGTGCATCAGTCTTTTTCAGCGTGAAGAAATCGGCTGCGGTATAAAACCCGGGATCTTCTTTTGCAGTTGGCTCCGCAGACTTTTGCGGCTGTACGCAATGCTGAAACAAAACGCAAATGGTGAAAATACAGGCAGCAGAATGTTTCATTATTGGCTGATGTTTTATTATTATTGATAAAAATTATCCCTTGTTTATTCCGGGGAACCACTTAATTGCATTCAACCTGTAAATTTTATCAACCACTTCTTTAGGCAGTTTCAAACCCTTGAATTTTTCCTTGAAATCATCCACCGTCATTTCCTCATCCGACGTGAAATATTTCCAGTCGCTGAGCCGTACATCATGCACAGATTTATTGACTGCCGCTGCATCAGATTTTGGATCGATGCCATGGTCAGTTGCATAGACCAGCCTGTCCTGGTATTTGATGATAAAGTCGTGCACTTTTTGCCAGTTTTTTACAGATTGAACCTGCAGGTGTGGGATTCTTGCAGCCATGTCAACTGCAATATTTGGAAACTCGTCGAGGCGTTTGGCAAGCTCATCTACATTCCACTCGAGGCTGCCAAGATGGGCACCCACAAAACGCAATTTTGGATGCTTACGCAGCATGTTGTCACGGGCATTTATCTGGTCTTCATAAGAAGGATTTTCTTTATGAAGAAACTGGTGATACTGCGGATGTTGAGTAAAATATTGCTTGTCTCCGGAGATAGTCATACTATCAGTTGGCAACCAGGCATTGCGGGGCTCTCCCAAATGACCGAGAATAGTGATATTATTTTGCTCAATAAAATTAATAACGGTATCAAATCTTGGATCATCAATCATCACCCATTTCCCATTAGCATCTTTTAATTCCATCCCAATATTCTTCCAGATTTTTACACCAATCGCACCCTTATCAAACGATTCCTTTAGGTATGAAATGGTTTGCGGCAGCCACTTTGGAGTTCCCCAGTTGTTTAAATTAAAGGTGGTGGCAAAGGCAAGCCTGTCTGGAAAAAGATGAGTAATTTCTATTGCAACTTTCCGCTGTTGTTGAACCGGGATTACAGAGTTTACATTTATTGTCAATAAACGAAAATTGTCTTTTTTTGCCTGCTGAACAAAAGTGTTTTCAACTGCATTGATATGAACATGCGTATCAAATTTTTCAACCTTTTCAAAATCCGTAGCAGTATAATATTCTTCTACCGGTGGGGCAACTTCCGTTGTATTGGTTGATGCAGGTGAGCTACAACCCTGACCTAAAAGAACAGCACAATACAAGGCAATGATTCGAATGCAAATACTCAATTTCATAAAATAATTTTTAAAGGTGAAGTATTTAATAAATGATGACCAATAATAGGGAGCACAAAGACTAAATTCTTATAAATATTTTCTTCTTGTACATCCAGTTTAGAATAAGCCAAAGTATTA
>JBBQEA010000191.1:0-9765 GCA_038320245.1 Chitinophagales bacterium
GTTAATATCAGTAGCAGAAAAAGAAATAATGTTCCCAGCCTTATTTTATTTTTAACGTTTAAAGCCATTATGAAAATATTACAATATCAATATTGTTTTTTGAAAGCGTTTTTAATAACTGGTTAAATATGCTTGTCTTTAAGATGATTTGAAAAAGATTTAAATGCGGCTTTCCAATGCAAATAGTAGTAATCTGTTTTTCGTTAACCATTTCCATTATTGCAGCAGCTATATTATCTTCTTTTTTCTGAATAACTTCAGCGCCTAACTCTGTTGCGTTTTTAAAGTTATTAATTAAATGCCGTTGCGCAGCCAAAGGAATTTTATCTGCTGATTCTTTGGGAGTTTGCACATACAACACGTACCACTGGCTGTTGTAATACGATGCCAGCCTTGCTGTTTTACGAATGATGCGTTGTGCTATTTCATGATTGGAAGAAACACAAGCTAAGAAACGTTCATGGCGGTGTGGATTTTTTTTAGCGGTAACCTGGTAATCGACTTTTCTTTCTACCTGGCCCGCAACTTCTTTTAATGCAAGTTCGCGAAGCTGCAGTATTTGATCTGGTTGAAAAAAATTCTGTAATGCCTGCTGTACCTTTGTGTGATCATAAATCTTTCCTTCTTTTAACCTTGTTATTAATTCGTCAGCTGTAAGATCTATGTTTACCACTTCATCAGCAAGCTGCAGCATTTTATCCGGAATTCTTTCCTTTACTTCTACCCCTGTAATTTGTTTTACATCTTCATTAATGCTTTCTATATGCTGAATGTTAACGGCGGATATTACATCAATTCCTGCATCTAATATATCTAAAACATCCTGCCATCTCTTTTCATTTTTGCTTCCGGGAATATTGGTATGAGCCAGCTCATCTATAATTACAACTTCCGGATGAAGCAATAATAGAGCCTGTACATCTAATTCTTCTAACCGTTTGCCCTTGTAAAAAACATCTCTTCGTGGAATAACAGGAAGACCGTCAATCAATGCCTGTGTTTCCTGTCTTCCATGCGTTTCAACATATCCCACTTTTATATTTACCCCGTTCTGTAAAAGTTTATGTGCTTCCTGCAACATGCGATAAGTTTTACCCACACCGGCGCTCATGCCAATGTAAATTTTAAACTTACCTCTCGCACTTTTACGATTCAGGTCTAAAAACTGTTGTACTTTTTTGTCTTTATCGTCTTGCTCAGCCAATTGAAACTTTTTAAAAATTTACAATTTCGTTTATTATTATTTTAATTTATCTAATTCAATATTCAATTGTAAAACATTCACTTTCTCTGGTCCGAATAAACCCAATAATGGCTTTTGAATCTGCTGTGTTACAAGGGCATTAATTTTTTCTTCTGAAATATTTCTTGTCTTTGCAATTCTTTGCACTTGTGCATAAGCACCTTTCGGAGAAAGATCAGGGTCTAAACCACTGCCTGAAGCAGTAACCAGCTCAGAAGGAATATCTTCTTTTTTTACAGAGGGATTATGTACCAAAAAAGTATCAATCCTGTTTTGTACATCTTTTAAATAATCAGGATTAGACGGGCCTTTATTGCTGGCTCCGCTACCCGCTGCATTATAGCCACAGGCAGATGGACGGCTGTTAAAATATTTATCAGCCGTAAAATTTTGACCTTCTAATTTGTAACCGACTACTTTGTTGTTTACTGATACTGTTTCGCCTTTTCCATTGTCAGGTGCTGCCTGTGCAATGCCCCAAATAAGTAAAGTGTATAATCCCATGAACACTACTATACAAACGAGAGTGAGTCTTAAAGCGGGAAAAAAATGCTGTTTCATATTTTAAGTTTTTTAAGTGGCAATAAGTTTTTTAAAACCAAATGCTCACGATCATGTCTAATAATTTTATACCGATAAAGGGAACTATTACACCCCCCAGGCCATAGATCAATAAATTTCTTCTGAGCAACGCACTGGCGCCAATTGGCTTATAGGCAACTCCTTTTAATGCAAGCGGTATCAGTAAAGGAATAATGATCGCGTTAAAAATTACTGCTGATAAGATGGCACTTTCAGGACTGTGTAAATGCATAATATTCAAGCCCTGCAATGCGGGAATGGATACAATAAACAAGGCAGGAACAATAGCAAAATACTTTGCTACGTCATTTGCAATGGAGAAGGTCGTAAGGGTGCCTCTCGTCATTAATAACTGTTTGCCAATCTCTACTACTTCAATCAATTTTGTAGGATCATTGTCAAGGTCAACCATGTTGCCCGCTTCTTTTGCTGCGGCTGTTCCGCTGTTCATTGCAACACCAACATCTGCCTGGGCCAATGCAGGCGCATCATTGGTGCCATCGCCCATCATGGCAACCAATTTTCCCTGCTGTTGTTCTTTCTTTATATAAATCATTTTATCTTCAGGTTTTGCTTCGGCAATAAAATCGTCTACGCCTGCTTTTTCTGCAATAAACTTTGCTGTTAACGGATTATCACCTGTTACCATAACGGTTTTAATTCCCATCTTTCTTAATCTTTCGAAACGCTCATTAATGCCGGGTTTAATAATGTCCTGCAATTCTATTACGCCAGACACTTTTCCATTTTCACTTACTACTAACGGTGTTCCGCCATTCGAAGAAATTATTTTTACCCTGTCAGCAGTCTCAACCGGAAAATCATTACCAGCCTTTGTTATTATATTTCTTATAGAATCAAAAGCTCCCTTTCGGATTTTTAAACCATTCGGTAAATCAATACCACTACTTCTTGTTTCTGCAGTAAACTCAATAAATTTTGCGCCGGCAGTGTTAAAAGAATTTTTATCAAGACTGGATAATTCTATTATTGATTTACCTTCTGGTGTTTCATCTGCTAAAGAAGATAAAGCACATGACCGGATAAAAGCGTCTATCGGCACACCGTTAGCCGGATAAAAATTGGTTGCTTTGCGGTTGCCAATGGTTATAGTTCCTGTTTTATCTAATAATAAGGTGTCAATGTCACCGGCGGTTTCCACTGCCTTACCGCTTTTCGTGATAACATTTGCTCTTAAGGCCCTGTCCATTCCGGCAATGCCGATGGCGCTTAATAAACCACCAATTGTAGTTGGTATTAAACAAACAAATAAAGAGATAAAGGCGGCAATAGTTATTGGTGTGTTAGCATATTTGCCAAAAGGTTCGAGCGTTACACATACAATTATGAAAATGAGTGTAAAGCCCGCCAATAAAATTGTTAAAGCAATTTCATTCGGTGTTTTTTGTCTTGAAGCACCTTCTACCAATGCAATCATTTTATCTAAAAAGCTTTCGCCGGGCTCTGTAGTAACACGAACTTTTATATGATCGCTGAGAACCTTTGTACCACCTGTTACAGAAGATTTATCGCCACCTGCTTCCCGTATCACGGGAGCAGATTCGCCGGTGATGGCACTCTCATCAATCGTTGCAATTCCGTGGATTATTTCTCCGTCCATCGGTATAATGTCACCAGCTTCGCAAAGAAAAATATCACCTTTACTTAATTGAGAAGAAGGAACAATTTTAACTTCATTGGTAAGTATTTCACCGACAGGAAATATTTTTTTTGCAGGAGTATCTTCTCTTGTTTTCCTGAGGCTGTCGGCCTGCGCTTTGCCCCTTGCTTCTGCAATGGCTTCCGCAAAGTTGGCAAATAATAATGTTAAGAATAACACAGCGAATACAATTATATTATATACCAGCCCGCCTTGTGTTTTTTCACCGGTGAAAATCCATATACAGACTGCCAGCATTACAGCCGTGCAAATCTCTACTGTAAACATTACCGGGTTGCGAAACATGATACGGGGATTGAGTTTGATGAATGATTGCCCAAGGGCTTCTTTCACCAGTGTGGATTCAAATAATCTTTGTGTTCTTCTATGTACTGACATGGTTTAAAGTTTATTGAACCAATAAGTCACAAAGTGCTCTAAGTTCACAAAGATTTCCTTTGTTTTACTTTCTGTCTTTGCGATTGTGTGGTTCATATTGTTCATTATTTGTTACAGTTGATGTGTGCGACGTCTCATCCTGGTGGAGACGTCATAAAAATTTATCTCATTCCAAAAAACTCTGCAATGGGCCCCAGTGCCAATGCCGGGAAGAAACTCAATGCAGCGACGATGAATATTACGGCGAATACCATAATACCGAATGTGGATGTATCTGTTTTAAGTGTACCTGCACTTTCGGGTACATACTTCTTTTTGGCAAGAATACCTGCAATGGCCACCGGGCCAATGATAGGTAGAAATCTAGCCAGTAGCATTACGGTTCCACAGGCTATATTCCAGAAACGGGTATTATCTCCAAGGCCTTCGAAACCACTACCGTTATTGGCAGATGAAGAGGTGAACTCATACAGCATTTCGCTAAAGCCATGATTACCGGGATTATTGAGCCAGCCTGCATAAGCAGTTGGATCATGCGCATAAAGGTGTGATGCAATGGCTGTTCCAACCAGTATTAAAAACGGGTGGAGTAAAGCAATAATTGAAGCGATCTTCATCTCTTTGGCTTCAATTTTTTTGCCCATGAATTCCGGAGTTCTCCCAACCATAAGGCCACTGATAAACACAGCGATGATGATAAAAATGTAGAAATTTAAAAAACCTACACCTACTCCACCATAAAATGCATTTATCATCATACCCAACATTGCAAACATTCCTGTTAAGGGGGTAAAGCTATCATGCATTGCATTTACTGAACCGTTGGAGGTTACTGTAGTAGTGATGCCCCAGTACGCTGATGCAGCAGGTCCAAAGCGAACTTCTTTTCCTTCCATACTTCCCAGGTTTTGAAGTACGCCCATTTTGCTGATGGCCGCACTGCCATGCATTTCATTATATATTGAGGGAATAACAAGCAGTAAAAAACCTAATGTCATTACCCCAAAGATCATCCAGGCAAATCTTTTCCTTTTAAGGATGTAGCCTAAAGCGAAGATCATTGCGATTGGAATTAAAATGATGCATATATTCTCAACCATGTTGGTAAAGTAATTGGGATTTTCAAACGGATGTGCACTGTTTACTCCAAAGTATCCGCCACCGTTAGTGCCTATTTGCTTGATAGCGATCATGGCTGCTGCCGGACCTCTTGATACATTGACAGTATCTCCCTGCATACTTATAAATTGGTCTTTACCCTTGAAGGTCATGGGTGTTCCATTAAACAATAATATAACTGCTATGACTATTGCCAAAGGCAATAAAATTCTTGTACATGATTTTATAAAGTAGCTATAAAAGTTACCCAGCTTTTCAGCATTTTTTTCTTTGAGTGCTTTGAATACAACTGCACATGCTGCCATACCTGCGCCGGCACTTACAAATTGAAACAGCATTAATAATAATTGACCCAAATAGGATACGCCGCTTTCTCCGGAATAGTGTTGGAGGTTGGTGTTGGATACAAAACTTACGGTTGTATTAAATGCCAGGTCAGCACTCATGGATGGGTTGCCATCCGGATTGAGCGGCAACCAGCTCATGTTCATTAATACCAACATTGATAATACAAACCAGACTAAATTAATGACCAGCAAGGCAACCATGCTTTGCTGCCATGTCATTTCTTTTTCCGGTTTTATGCCACCTGCTTTAAAAAATAATTTGTCAATGGGATTGAAGATAAAATCCAGCCAGGTTTTATCACCATTATAAACTTTGCCAATATAGCGCCCGAGCGGTATTGCCAGCAACACCATAATAACAAACATGGCTATAACGCCAAAAATTTCTGTGTTCATAATTTAAAATTTTTCCGGTTTAATGAGTACATAACAGATGTAACAAAACACCATTATCGAGAGAATGAAAAGTGCTATCATGGTTTTAGATTTTATCGAAGAAATCAATTGATTTAAAAAATAGTGCAAAGCCTAACAGCCCTGCAAACAGTAATATTATTGTAAGCATTTATTGTGTTTGGCTCTATATGCCAAAACCAATACCGATATAATGTTGGGTGTGCGAGGTGAGACGTAAGATGTAGGGCAGGCAGGTATTTCGGCTGATACATTTTATTTTGCTGCGCCTGGAAAGGAATAAAAAAACCCTTTCATTTTGGAAAGGGTTATATCAAAATGAAATGGCTTGATTATTATGACAACTCATATTCTTCGATCTTCCTGTATAAAGTGGTTAAGCCTATGTTAAGCAATTTTGCAGCTTCCGTTTTGTTGCCCTTTGTATAAAGCAATACCTTTTGGATGTGTAATTTTTCTACAGTTGCAAGATCAAATGATGATACTGTTTTTGAAGAATTAACCTGCAGGTCTAAAGGAAGATTTTCTAATGTAAGCTCCTGGCTGCCGGCTAATATAACTGCTCGTTCTATAATGTTTTTTAATTCGCGGATATTCCCTTTCCAGTCGTGCTGTTGCAGGTGTTCTACAAATTCGTGGCTCATACCTGTAACAGCATTGTTAGTTTTTGCCGAAAAAATTTTAAGAAAGAACAGGGATAGTGCAGGAATATCTTTTTTTCTTTCGCGCAGCGGAGGCAGTACTATGGAAAATACATTTAACCGGTAAAAAAGATCTTCCCTGAATTTTAAATCTTTTACATCTTCCTGCAGGTTTCGGTTAGTTGCTGCAATAACTCTTACATCCACTTTGGTTGTATGTGTATCACCTACTTTTATAAACTCGCCGGTTTCTAATACACGCAATAGTTTTGATTGTAATTCAAAAGGCATCTCACCAATTTCATCTAAAAACAATGTTCCTGAACTGGCTTCTTCTATTAGCCCTTTCTTATCTTTTAAAGCTCCTGTAAATGCTCCTGCTTTGTGACCAAATATTTCACTCTCCAAAAGTTCTTTGGTAAATGAACTGCAGTTTAAAGCCATGAAAGGCTTGTCCAGCCTGCTGCTTGCATTGTGAATAGCCTGTGCAAATACTTCCTTTCCGGTTCCTGTTTCACCCAGTAATAAAACTGTGGCTTCTGTAGGCGCAACTTTTTTTGCGAGGTTAATGGCATCAATTATTAGTGAAGAAGTTCCTATTATACTTTCGAAATTATATTTTTTACCAACCTGTTTTTCCAAAGATGCTATCTTCTTTTTTAATTCAACTTTTTCGATAGCCCTGTTTAATAATGGAATAACTTTATCATTATCATCTCCTTTGGTAATGTAATCAAAAGCGCCGTTTTTCATAGCCTGAATGCCATCAGGAATATTACCATAAGCAGTAAGCAGGATGATTTCTATAAGAGGATGTTTTGTTTTCACTTCTTTAATAAAGTCAACACCGTTTCCATCAGGTAATTTTACATCACAAAGAATTACATCGGGTTCTTCTTTTTCAATTGCTTTGTAAGCTTGTTTCAGATTGCCGGTTTCAGTAACTGCAAAACCTTCTAACTTGATGAGCCTGCCTAATAAGCTTCTTAGTTTCTCTTCGTCGTCTATGATTAAAATTTTATTCAACTTTATCTGATTTCTTTCTACAAAGTAAAGAAACACTATCAATAAACACTTCTAAAATACTTCCAATTGGCTGCATAAAGCCGATACAATCAGTTATGGCAAGCGAATGTTATAAAAAAATCAGTTGTTAAGAGGAATAGTTTGCTAACGTAACAATGCCGGGTAAGAGTGGCTGCAGTTGGCAACCCCAGGCAAATTGCTTATAGAAACACCGCTACGCAATTTGCATGTTTGTAATTAAGGGATTGTATTTTTTAAAAAGCTATCGTTAGCATTTGTACGATAGCCTCTTTTATTTTAAGAACTATTTATTCATTAATGTATTAACAGCTTTAGTAAGTTCTGCAACCTGGGTTTTTAAAGCATCGATATCAGCCTTTTGTGACTCAATTATTTGCTGCTGCTCCTGCACTGCTTTTACCAGGGGAACCACAAAGTCTGCATAACGCAGGGCGTACAAATCATTTTCATTTTTTGGTGCATCAATCCCCGAAAAGTCAAACCCTAATTTTTTTGCTGCCTCTTCTACTTCCTGTGCTACGAAGCCGGTATATCTCACTTGTTCTTTTTCTCTCAATGCTTTAACCTGTACTGCTTTTGATTCTGCACTTAATTTTTTATCTGCGGGACTATTTTTATGCAAAAATTGATCTATCCCTGTTGCATCAAGGGTATAGGTAACAGGTCTCAGCTCATTAATAAACTTTAAACCAGGAACATCTTCCCTTACATTGTTCTTATACCGGCCATCACTAATATTGCTCCAGTTCGCATAAGCCCTGTAAGAATTTGTTGCAGAGTTTCCCATAGTTACCTGGCTGGCCGCAGTGCAAACAGTTGCCTGCCCTATTGCAATTACATTATAATACCCAATTCCGTTAACGTCTGTATTAGCGCCAAGAAACACGTTATTATACCCGTTATTAAGGGTAGTGCCTGCATTATAACCAAACGCTACATTATATTCTGAGGCTGTAGTATTACGCAGTGCCTGGTAACCGAAGGCAGTATTGTAACTGTCGTTATTCAGCCGCAGGGCTTCAAAACCAGCTGCTGTGTTATAGCTTCCATTATTATTGTAAAGAGCTGCACTTCCGCACGCAGTATTGTATACTCCCGTTGAATTAGAGTAAAGCGAGGCATAGCCGAACGCACTGTTGTAGATTGCCGTTTTATTTGAGTTAAGTGCATTGGTGCCAAACGCTGAGTTTCCGTGGCCATAATTGTTTGAATAAAGTGCATAGTAGCCACTTGCTGTGTTGCTATAGCCGTCAACGTTAGCGTAAAGCGCATTATACCCACTTGCTGTATTGTAATTGCCTGTCGAGTTAAGATATAACGAGGATGCCCCGACAGCTGTGTTAAAATTTCCGATACTATTGTAGTAAAGCGACTGATAGCCGTGCGCTGTGTTATAACTTCCGGAGGTATCCGTAAAAAGTGCCTGGTAACCAACGGCAGCATTTGCCGCACCAAAGGCAGCATTTAAACTCTGATAGCCAAAGTTTGTTTTATACGGTGCCGTATAATCTATGTGTCCAGATATTTGATCATTAACTTTCATGGTTAACGAATGTGCATCGGTTGTACCAATAAAATTTGTGCTCGGATTTGTACCAGCATTGCCGGTAAGCAACCAGTTATTGCCACTGGTTTCAATTTGCGTCCATGCGCTACCGTTATGAAACCAGAAACTGCTGGTAGAGGTATCGTACACCATTAATCCTTTGGCAGGATTTACGATAGCTGCCCGGCTTGTAGTAGAAGTTCTTGGTATAAGCAAGCCTTTACTGCTGGAATTTATTTCCAGCACAGAACTGGCATTTGGTGTAGTGGTACCAATGCCCACACTTTGAGCAAAGGAAAATCCATAAAATAAAATTACGATGGCTGAAAGCAGAAAAAGCTTTTTCATTGTTGTATGTTTTGATGTATGAATTATTAAAATTCAATTGGCAACCCATTCGTTTAGAAAGTCAGGTTACACATCTTGAATCGGCTAGTAATAACGGTATGAGAGACAGAGGTGAGGAAAGGTATTTTGATAGGTTATTTACAACTTAAATATAATATTTAACTCTTATTTTTTAAAATTTTCGTGGAGAAACTTTTGCTATTTATAAACATCTGGCTTGAGAATACGGTTCATGAAACACCGATGCATCCAGTATCTTTCAATAATTCGAAGGTTAGCTGCTTATCAATTAAGGGATTTTTTTTAGTTGGTTTCATGCGCTTTAAAAAGCTATCGGCAAGGGATGTACGATGGCCTTTTTGCTTTTATACAACTGAAGTTTGTAAAAATCATTCCACTTATTCAACTTAATGCTTAGA
>JBBQEA010000192.1:0-9741 GCA_038320245.1 Chitinophagales bacterium
TAAAAATGGATTTGCAGAAAAGTTGGATGTTGATAAAGTAACGGTGCAACTCAATAACCTTAAAACTGAAAAAATAAAAATAACCCAGCAATTATCTTCCGGAAATGCCGGACTAAAATTCCTGATAAATATGCCGCAAAAAGAAGAGTTGGCGCTTTCAGATACATTAGATGAAGCAGGATTAAAATCAGGTATTTTAGATGATGCTTACAACTACCTGGACAAAAAAGAAATACAATTATTGAATACTGCAATAGAACTAAATGGTTACAATGTTAAGCGATACCAACTAAGCAGAATACCAACAATATCAGCATTTGGAACGTACACAAAAAATGCACAGCGCTTAAAATTTGATTTCTTACAAAAAGGCGACTGGTTCACCAACTCGTACGCTGGTGTTAAGATGATAGTTCCCATCTTTGATGGTTTTGCCAGAAGGTCAAAAATTGAAAACGCAAAATTGGAGTTAGAAAAATCAAAGAACACTTTAGAGCAAACAAAAGCCTCAATGGATTACGATGTAATATCTGCTAAAACCAAATTAAAAACAGCGATACTTACAATTGACAATCAAAAACAAAATACCAGTTTAGCTGAGGAGGTTTTTGTAGTAACAGAAAAAAAATACCAGCAAGGTTTAGGCAGCAACCAGGAAATATACAATGCCCAAACAGAGTTGAAAATAGCACAGAATAATTATTATGCCGCTTTGTATGATGGCATTGTAGCTAAAATAGATTACTTAAAAGCCATAGGCAAACTTCCATAAACAACTAAAAATAAAAAATATCAGTAAACAATCTAACAATACAATAATGAGAAAATATACAATAATTGTACTGGCTGCAGCAGCTCTTTTATCATCCTGCGGTAGCAGCAAAAAAGAAGCAGATGCAGCTTTAAATGACAAGAAAGCGGCACTTGAAAAACTAAAAACAGATAAAAATAATCTTGATAGTAAAATTACCAGCCTCGAGAAAGAAATTAGCAAATTAGATACCAGTGCAGCCAATATGCCCAAAGCAAAACTGGTGGCTTTACAAACCTTGGCTTTAACCGAATTTACGCATTACATAGAACTGCAGGGAAGAGTAGATGCTGAAAATGTGAGCTATATCACGCCACGTGGTGGCCCGGGACAAATAAAAGCTATCTACATAAAACAAGGTGCTTTGGTAAAGAAAGGTCAGTTGCTACTGAAATTAGATGATGCCATTCAGCAACAGAATTTAGTAGCTGCAAGGCAGGGACTAGAAAGTATAAAAACGCAACTATCCTATGCCAAAAATATTTACCAGCGCCAGAAAAATCTTTGGGATCAAAACATTGGCACAGAAGTACAATTAATTACAGCAAAAAATAATGTAGCCACTTTAGAAAATCAATTACTAACCAGCCAGGAAAATATAAAAGTGGTACTGGAGCAGGTAAAAACTGCAATGGTATACAGCGATGTAAACGGCGTTGCAGATTTAGTAACTGTAAGACAAGGTGAAATTTTTGGCTCGCCCGGGTCTGGCGTAATAAAAATTGTGAACAATTCAATGTTAAAAGTGGTAAGCAATATCCCGGAAAATTATTTGGGTACCGTGGGCAAAGGAACTGCTGTAATTGTAGTGTTGCCGGATGTAAATAAAACTTTCAACACTACTGTGAGTTTTGTAGGAGCCTCCATTGATATCATCAACAGAGGTTTTGTGGTGGAAGCAAAACTGCCAACCGATGCGGCTTTAAAACCTAACCAGATAGCTATGATGAAGATTAAAGATTATGCAGCCGCTAATACAATCACTGTTCCATTAAACACTTTACAGAATGATGAAAAAGGAAAGTTTGTAATGATTGCCAATACAGAAAATGGTAAACTGATTGCCCGCAAAAGACCTGTAAATATTGGCGCATTAAATGGCAATTTATTAGAAATAAAAACAGGTTTAAAAGCAGGTGATGCATTAATTACAGAAGGGTTTGGAAGTTTGTACGAAGGGCAATTGGTAACAATAAAATAAGCCCCATCCCCTAAAGGGGTGTCATACAGGTTTATTATTATTGAAAGCAATTACTTCCATTATTTGTATCATAATACTACAAAACATAATTTTCCTGATTGCTTTTTCACAGCAACAGGGTAACAAAAAACATACTCCTCATAACCCCCCTTTAGGGGATGGGGGCAAACAAAAAACATACTCCTCAAAACCCTGCTTTAGGGAATGGGGGCAAATCTAATTTGTATGAGTGCATTAGAAAATTTTACAGATAAGTTTAAAGAATTTAAACCAACATCCTGGAGTATTACCAACAAAACCTCCATTTACCTGGTGATGTTGTTTATTTCAATCATTGGTATTTACCAATTTGTAACACTGCCTAAAGAACAGTTTCCGGATATTGTGATACCCACCATTTATGTGCAAACTATCTATGTAGGTAATTCGCCAAAAGATATGGAGAACCTGGTAACGAGGCCGATTGAAAAGCAGATTAAAGGTATTACCGGTGCAAAAATTAAAAAATTATCCAGCACATCTCAGCAGGATTATTCGGCCATTACGGTTGAATTTGATACAAAGGTAAAAACAGAAGTGGCCCTGCAAAAAGTAAAGGATGCCATTGATAAAGCCAAGCAGGATCTTCCAACAGATCTTACGCAGGTGCCTACAGCACTGGAAGTAAACCTAAGTGATCAACCCATCATGAATGTTAACTTAAGCGGTGACTATGATATGGCAAGGTTGAAAAAATTTGCAGATGATCTGAAGGAAAAATTAGAAGACCTGCCGCAGATAAACCGCATTGATATTGTAGGAGCTCCGGAAAGAGAGTTCCAGATAAATGTAGATAACTTTCGTATGCAAACTGCCGGCGTAACCTTTGATGATATTACCAATGCAGTGCAGCGGGAAAACCTGGATATATCGGGAGGTTTGCTGGATGTAGGTTCTACCAAACGAAACCTGCAGCTAAAAGGACAATTTAAAACGGCATACGATATTGAGAAAGTATTGGTCCGCAACACCGGTGGTTTTCCTATTTACTTAAAAGATATTGCCACCATAAAAGACACTACAAAAAATGCGGAAAGTTATGCCCGCCTGGATGGAAAAAATGTAGTTACGCTTAACATTATTAAACGCAGTGGCGAAAACTTAATTGAAACAAGTGATGGCGTTAGAAAAACAGTTAAGGAAGCAAAAGGGGTTATCTATCCGGATAATTTAAATACAGTTATCACTGGTGACCAAAGTATAAAAACAAGAACGTCCTTTAATGATTTGGTTAACTCAATCATCATCGGTTTTATTTTAGTGCTGATTGTACTGATGTTTTTTATGGGTGTTACCAATGCATTTTTTGTGGCCCTCTCTGTGCCGCTCAGTATGTTTGTTGCATTTGTATTTTTACCAGGTGCCGATTTAATAGTAGGCACACATGTTACGCTCAATTTTATTGTACTGTTTGCACTGTTATTTGGCTTAGGTATTATTGTGGATGATGCCATTGTGGTTATAGAAAATACGCACCGGATTTTTACAGATGCCAAAGGAAAAATATCTACCATCACCGCTGCTAAAATGGCTGCCGGCGAGGTGTTTGTTCCGGTATTAGCAGGTACGCTTACTACATTGGCGCCCTTTTTTCCATTGCTGTTTTGGCCGGGTATTATTGGCCGGTTCATGGTGTATTTACCCATCATGCTCATTTTTACTTTAGCGGCATCTTTGCTGGTAGCGTTTTTTATGAATCCTGTTTTTGCGGTTGATTTTATGAATCATCCGGAGAGTGAAAATAAAGAACCCAAATCTGCCATCTTTAAAAAACCAATTTTCTGGATCGTTATTGCTGCCGGAATTGTGTTGGATGTATTAGGTGCCACATTTATGGGCAACCTGCTTTTGTTCTTTATGATACTGGTATTATTAAACAGGTATTTTTTAACCGATGCTATTCATTATTTCCAAAATCATGCGTTGCCATGGATAATGGGGCATTACGAAAGTTTGCTTCGTTGGGCATTAAAAGGCTGGAGACCGGTGCATCTTTTATTAGGCATTATAGCATTGCTCTTTGTTTCGGTTTTTCTGTTTACGGCTTCTGTAAAAAGCAACCGGGTAGGTGTTGTATTTTTTCCCCAGGGTGATCCAAATCAGATTTATGTGTACGTTAAACTACCGGTTGGTACCAGTGTAGAATATACCGATTCTGTCATTCAGGTTTTAGAAAAACGGGTTAATAAAGTGTTGGGTATTGATGCTGCCGCCGGCAAAAAAAATCCGGTAGTGGAAAGTGTTATCAGTAATGTTGCCATCGGCGCAAGCGACCCTGCATCGGGCGACAGAAGCACGAGGAGCGAATTGGGAAGGATACAGGTATCATTTATAGAATTCGAAAAAAGACATGGCGTATCTACCCGTCCATACCTTGACCAGGTTCGTGCAGAAATAAAAGGTGTTCCGGGGGCAGAAATAAGTGTTACCCAGGAAAGCAGCGGCCCGCCTACAGATCCACCGGTTAATATTGAAATTGCAAGTGAAGATTTTGATGGCCTGGTAAAAACTGCTGTTAATCTTAAAAATTATTTAGACTCTATACAGGTGCCGGGTGTAGAAGAATTAAAAATGGATGTTGACTTAAACAATCCAGAAATTACGTTGACCGTTGACAGGGAGCGTGCACTCATACAAGGTGTATCCTCTGCACAAATAGGGCAGGCAATCCGCACCGGTTTATTTGGTAGAGAAATTTCAAAAATTAAAGAGGGAAAAGACGAATATAAAATTCAGTTACGCAACAATGAAATGCAACGGAAAGATCTTAGCAACCTGCTCAACATGCGCATATCATTCAGAGATATGGCAGTGGGTGGTGCTGTAAAAAACATCCCCATCAGCGCCTTGGTTACGATAGAGCCAACGAGTACTTTCGGTAGTGTAAAACGTAAAAATCAAAAACGTTTAATTACGCTTCGTTCCAATGTATTAACCACTAAAGGTTATAATGCTACAGCTGTTAACCAACAAATTGGTAAATACATCGATGCGTTTAAGAAAAAATCAGAGGGTGTTACAATTAAACAAACCGGCGAAGGGGAGCAACAGGCAGAAACAGGAGCCTTCCTTGCGTCTGCTTTGGTGATTGCTTTAATGATTATTTTATTTGTACTGGTAATACAATTCAACAGTGTGAGTAAACCCGTAATTATCCTCACGGAAATTATTTTTAGTGTAATTGGTGTGCTCCTCGGATTCTCTATTACGGGAATGGAAGTATCGGTTTTGATGACAGGACTCGGAATCGTTGGCTTGTCGGGCATTGTGGTAAAAAATGGTATCCTGGTTATTGAATTTGCAGATGAATTAAGAAGCCGTGGTATGAAAACAAGGGAAGCCGTGATAGAGGCAGGTAAAACCCGTATCATCCCGGTATTGCTAACCGCACTGGCAGCCATACTTGCATTCATACCGATTGCAGTTGGTTTCAATATTAATTTTGTTACTTTATTCTCAGAGTTAAATCCGCATATTTTCTTTGGTGGCGATAGTGTAGCGTTTTGGAAACCACTCAGCTGGACAATCATTTTTGGTTTGGCATTTGCTTTCTTTATGACCCTGGTACTGGTACCCGCAATGTACCTGATTGCAGAAAGATTAAAACGTCCCATGCGCAATATGTTTGGTGGCAGATGGATAAGTTTTATGGGTATACCGCCATTAATCTTTTTGTTTATGCCTTTGATGATTGTAACTGCTTTCCGTTATAGAAGAGATGTAAAACGCAGGGAAGCAAAATTGAAAAATGACAATGCCGCAAGCGAAACCTGGAATGGAAGCTGGTTTTAATACAACTTAATTTTTTATAGTAATGCCGGTTAATTTTTAACCGGCATTTTTTTTCAATCCATTTAAAATACCTCCATATACAAGAGCTATAATCCAATATCGGGAAAGACATTGATCAAATAAAATATTTAAACAACTGATTTTCATCACTTTGCACTCTGGCATGTTATAGGGTAACCTTAAGCAAACGCAAAGAAAATGAAAACGAAAATCTACACCTTACTACTGGCAACCATTACAAGCATTACTGCAACAGCAGGAACTGTGTCCGTTTCTACCTTAAGCAACATTCCATTGCCGTTTGAAAAAAGTAATCTGGTAGCAGGTATACAGATTAAAGTTACTGTTGTGAATAATATTGGCCACATAAGCTGGAATGCACGAAGCCAAAAAAACACTTGCCTGTATCAATTAGAAAAAAGTACCGATGGCCAACATTTTACTTATGTAACATCGATGGCAAGTAACTATCATAATTACGTAGCGCAGGATAGGGTTTTGATGGAAGGCATTAACTATTATCGTTTAAAAATAATTAGTAAAGACAGTAGTTTTTATTTCAGTAATGTAACTATCCTTGATACAAAATCTTTCAATAAAGCAGTAACTATTTTGCCAACTGTTGTAAGTGATAAGTTGCATGTGTGGATGACTGATAACACCAGTATCAGCAGTGCTGTTATTACAGATGCTGCAGGAAAGAAACAACAGGAAAGTGCTGCTATCAGCAATACGATAAATCTGGCTGATATTGATATGGCATCGTTAAATCCGGGGTACTATGCAGTTAAATTAACCACCAACAAAGGGCAAATAATAAACCACCAGTTTATGAAAAAATAATATTTTTTCTTTGACTTAAACCTAAACCCTTGTGACTAGTCACAGGGCTTTTTTGTTTTATTTTTCTCCCATTCAATCTTCAGAATAACCTTCAGTAATATTTATTTAAGGGATTAAATTTGCATTGCATTTTTTAAAATAAAATCAACCATGGATATAGAATCTTTAAGAGACTATGTACTACAGAAACCTAACGTAACAGAAGGCTTTCCTTTTGGTGAAGATGTATTGGTTTTTAAAGTGAATAACAAACTTTTTTTGCTGGTCCCATTAAATACACAGCCCCTTCAATTCAATGCCAAATGCAATCCTGATGAAGCTTTAGAATTAAGAGAAGAATTTCCCGATGCGGTACTACCCGGTTATCACATGAATAAAAAGCACTGGAACACCGTAATAATAAATGGCATGCTCACCAATAAGCAATTACTTGAGATGATAGATAATTCTTACAATTTAGTTGCCAAACGTACATAACTAAAACTGTTAATCCCTTACACGCTTTAATAAGCCTTACCTTTTTGTCCCTATTTTTGCACACTATGATAGCAATAGATAATGTATTGATTAGTGATGCAATTATTGAGGAGCAGTTTGTATGCGATCTTAATAAATGTAAAGGTGGCTGTTGTGTAGATGGTGATGCAGGTGCACCGCTGGCGGATGCAGAATTGCAGGAACTGGATGCTGTTTATGAAGCCGTACTCCCTTACCTTACAGCGGAAAGCCAACAGCAGTTGCAAACGCAGGGCAGATACGTTTTCAATAATGAATATGGATGGGTAACACCTACAATAGACAGTAAGATATGTGTGTACGGCATTACAGATAAAAATGGCATTGTAAAATGCGGTATTGAACAAGCTTACAATGATGGAAAAATTGGTTGGAGAAAACCGATTAGCTGTCATCTTTTTCCTATTCGAATTAAGCAAAGCCGCAATAAAAAAACCGAGTACGTAAACTATCAGCCAAGAGAAGATCTTTGCAGCGCTGCCTGCACCCTCGGGAAAAAACTAAAAGTGCCGGTATATGTCTTTTTAAAAGACGCCATCACCCGTAAATATGGCCCAACATTCTACGAAACACTGGAGGCAACTGCAAAATTTAAAGAAGCAAATCCATAACATGTTTATTTATATCAGTAATCAAAAAATATTAACAGCTACAACCTACATGAAAAAGCCCCTCTTGTACATTTTCCTTATCAGCAATTTAGTATTAACAATTACAGGTTGCTCCGTAAACAAAGCCAAACTGGATGATTCCCTGAAAAAATATTTTGATGAAAATAAAGTTGAAGGATGTTTTACAATGTTCAACAACAAAGATGGAAAAGTAACCGTGTACAATATGCAATTGGATACCATGCGTTTTTTGCCGGCATCCACTTTTAAAATTATGAATAGTTTAATTGGCCTGGAAATTGGAAGGATAACAGATGAGAAGATGTTGATAAAATGGGATGGTATAAAAAGATGGAATGAAGACTGGAATAAAGACCTTACCATGGAGCAAGCATTTAAGGTAAGTTCGGTACCCTATTTTCAGGAAGTTGCAAGGCGTATTGGAAAAGATACCATGCAGCATTGGCTGGACAGCCTGCAATATGGTAATAGAAAAATAGGCAGCAGGATTGATAGCTTTTGGTTAGACAACAGTTTAAAAATTTCGGCAGATGAACAACTGGGACTCGTTAAAAGATTATACTTCGATCAGTTGCCCTTTCAAAAACGTACCCAGCAAATTGTAAGAGATGTGATGGTACAGGAAGACAATACCCAATACCAGTTAAGCTACAAAACAGGCTGGGGCTTTGATGAAATGGGGAATAACATTGGCTGGATGACCGGCTGGATTGAAGAAAATAAACATCCTTATTTTTTCACCATACTGGTAAAATCTGCTGATAAAAATATTGACATGAAAACAGTGCGGCTAAATATCATGAAAAGCATTTTAAAACAATATGGCTTTTTTGAAGGAAAAAATTAAGGACTGGAATTTTAGTAATTTATCCTTTGTATATATTATCTGTTTTTTATTTAGGTCTTCATCTAAACTCCTAAACGCTCTAAACAAAAAAGAGTGAATGACTTTAACAAGACTTACTTACTAAACTATTATTAAATGCTCCAATTTCAACATATCAATTATTTATTGGCACTGTTAGCAATTCCGCTGATAGTAGCACTATACTTATTGGCATTGCGATGGAAAAAAAAGACCATCAAAAAAATTGGAGATGAACAGTTGGTGAAACAATTAATCAACAACTATAACCCAAAAAAATATTCCTACAAATTTTTATTCCTGTTATTGGCATTTACAATGGTGGTCATCGGATGGGCAGGACTTCGCAAGCCGGATGGCGCTAGTAATGTAAAACACACAGGCATTGATGTGATGATTGCATTGGATGTAAGCAAAAGTATGCTGGCAAAGGATATACAGCCCAGCAGACTGGAAAGAGCGAGGCAATTGATTTCAAAAATAATAGACAATCTGGGTGATGACAGAATTGGAATTGTGGTATTTGCAGGAAGAGCCTATTTACAAATGCCTTTAACAACAGACCATTCAGCTGCAAAAATGTATTTGTCTTCTGCTACACCCGATGTGGTTCCTACACAAGGCACCGTAATTGGTGACGCATTAAAAATGTGCTATAACGCATTCAACAACAAAGAAAAAAAATACAAAACCATCGTATTGATCAGTGACGGGGAAGATCATGATGAAAGTGCCATAAAAGTAACCAAATCATTGGCTGATGAAGGTGTAATGGTCAACACAGTTGGCATCGGTTCTCCGGGAGGCAGCACCATTATTGATCCTGCCACAGGCGAAACAAAAAAAGATGCAACAGGAGGCGTGGTAATTACAAGGTTAAATGAAGATATATTGAAAAATGTTGCAGCCCAGGGCAACGGCTTGTACCAGCTTTTTACCAATAGCAATGAAGTTGCTGATAAGTTGGCGGGTCAGCTTAAAATTATCGATCATCTGCCCATTACAGAAACTGCATCTGCTGTGTATCGCTATTTTTACCAAT
>JBBQEA010000193.1:0-9651 GCA_038320245.1 Chitinophagales bacterium
ACTTATCACTGTGATTGTCTATAATTGTTTGAAGAAAACAGCCTCCTGGATAGTCGTACCCCAAAAACAATATTTTAATTCTATTTTTCATCATTTGTTTTTGCGTGTATGTACAATAAGCAGGAATTCAAAGGTGTGCCCAGATTGCGTTAAAAAATTTATATAATTATGGAGAATGATTACATAATTTTGGGCAAATGATTTTTGTAATAAAATACTGGCACATAACTGCTAAATTTTGCTTACCTATTGCTTAATAAATCTTACCGTTTTTAATTTTCCTTCGTTATTTGTGTCAACCCGCCATGATTGGTGTTTTGTCGATCCATTACTTTTTCAAATAATAATTCTTTAAGTTTTACTTTTGCTGCTGAAATTATTTCCCAAAAGGTATTTGGGTACTACAACTGATATTATCGCCAGTTGGTATTTTAAAATAGTTGCAAAAAAAATCAAAGTATCGATAACGGTACAATGTTCTTTCCTGTTCATTTAGATTCCCGCACTCAACACCACCATTAATAACATTAACGGTAGCTCCAAAGCCAGGAATTCTTCCTTTTGCAAAATCATCATTTGTTGGCACCCATTTACCAATGATTATATCGTGACAGGATGGTTTGGGATATTGGGGAGTCATCCAAAACCATATCGCAGAGGCGAAGGAAATAACCGGGTCTTTCGATAACAAATCAGGATGCTGTAAAAGACTGTCTTTATTGCCAAACCATGCATCACTGAATTGTCCATAATTGTAGTTCCAGCTAATTTGTTTTGGGCCTCTGCCAAAATAGGCTTGTCCTTCTACGGAAGGGTAGTTAACTTTTGTACTATCGTCATAGGTACTTCTATTACCACTTGTATTTTCTTCCAAAAAATAAAGTCCCCATTTAAAATATCCACCCGGGGCATCAGCCCATCCACCACTTGTTTCCTGAGCAATGTTTGCAAGGAAGGCAGACAATTCTTTTTTTCTTGTTTTTTCGCTTCCTTCTGATAAAAAAGCAGGAAACAATTTGGCCGCTGTTGTAAATGCATCAAACGAATAGAAGTCAGGGATATGATTGATGCTAACATTTAGTCCAATCCCATATCTGTGTGGAAATAATTTATTCCAGGTTTTCTTATTTAAAAGTTTTACAAGATTTGTTGAACCAGTTTTGCCAATATTATTTTTAAGAGGAATATTTACTTCAGTTGATTGAGCATAGTTAATGCCGGGGCATAATAATAAACAGGTAAATTGTATGAATATAAATTGCTTTATCATATATGGTCAATTATATAACGAATGTCATTTTCAACTAATAAACAATACTATTTATCTAAACCATAATCGCATTTAAATGTGACTAACCTTCAATCTTAACTCTTAACAATTTTATTGAATTAATAAAAACCAAAGTATCCGGAAGTAAATGGATTGCAGCAGCCTGAACCGGGCCAATAACCTTGAGGAGTACCAGTGTAATGCCGATAACATGCACTACGCCCACGCCAACAAAAATATTTTCTTTAATGGTTTTAAATGCTCTTTTGCTGATGGCTCTTGCTCTTGCAATTTTTTCTAACTTATCCTGCATCAGTACAACATCTGCGGCTTCCATGGCTGCCTCGGTTCCCATTGCACCCATTGCAATACCAATATTTGCCTGCACCAATGCCGGCGCATCATTAATGCCATCACCCACCATGGCAACTTTTGCTCCCTGGCCCTGCAATTCTTTTATTATTTTAATTTTATCCTCCGGCAATAAATTAGCCCTGAAATCGGTAATGCCAATTTGATTTGCAACATGTTTTGCCGTTTCAGGATTATCGCCGGTAAGCATAACGATGTTTTTTATTCCGCTTTGTTTTAAGCCCTCAATCATTTCTTTGGCACCTTTCCTTATGGCATCTGAAATATAAATAATGCCGCTTAGTTTATTTTCTAAAGAAAGATAAATGGCAGTATCGGTAAGGTTTTCAGAAGATGAAGCCATCGCTACCTGGTTATCTTCCATAAAAGATTTATTACCCAATAAAACAAGTTTACCATCAACGGTAGCTTTTATACCACGTCCATTAATCACTTCAAAATTTGAAGGTTCGGGATAAGCAATTTCTAATTTATCGGCATAGCTTAAAATAGATTTTGCTAAAGGATGAGCGGAACGCCTGTCGGCAGCGGATGCAAACTTTACAATGTCATTTTCAGTATAATGAGTATCGAGAATTTCAACCTTGTTAACGGTTGGGGTGCCTGCAGTTAAGGTTCCTGTTTTATCAAAAACGATGGTAGTAACTTTTGCCAACTCTTCTAAAAACTTACCGCCTTTTACAAGAATACCTTCTCTTGCTGCACGGGCAATGGCTGCAATAGTAACCAGCGGCGTGGCCAGGCCAAGCTCTGCCGGAGAAGTAAAAATTAATAATGCAATGACCAATTTTACATCTCGGGTAAAAAAATACACGGCTCCTACAAAAATGAATACAACGGGTATAAGCCATGATGCAACTTTATCAGTAAACTTTTCAATAGGAGCCTGTTCACTTTCTGCATCTTCTACTAATGTAATTATTCTTGAAAAAACAGTATCCTTTCCGGCTTTTGTCATTTCAATATCCAATGCTCCCAATTCCACAATCGTTCCTGCAAAGGCCTCACTGCCAACAGTTTTTTCCTGCGGTACACTTTCACCGGTTATGGGTGCCTGGTTTACTGAACCTGAACCAGCTTTTACTTTTCCATCTACTGGAATTTTTTCACCTGCTTTTACCAAAACAATATCCCCGATTTTTAGATCACTTATTTGAACTGTATCTTCTTTTCCATCCTTTTTTACAATGGCAGTTTTTGGTACCGAACCAATTAATTCTTTTATGGAATTTCTTGCTTTTTCTCCACTGGCACTGGCAATGTACTCAGCAATTAAAATAATCATCAGCACCACTGAACCAGCAAGATATTCTTTCCCAAGAACGGATATAATTACCGCAATGGTGATAAATATTTCAGTGCCAATCTTTCTTTCCTTAAATAAATCCGTTGCCGCTACTTTTACCAATGAGTATAGCCCAAAAGCCATCGTTGCCAACAAAACTGCTAATGGGATAATAGTAAAATAGAATAGCAGGCTTGCTATACCTACAGTAAGAATGCGAACAATCTCCCAAAGGAATTGACGTGAAAAGAATGTTTGAGAATTGGTCATAATATTTTTAATTAAAGTTTAAATCTCAAGTTTTTTATTTTGGAATGAAGTGTAAAATCTTATTCTTCGCCGCTGTTTTTCATTTTGCTTAATAATTCGTAAGCTCCGTTTATTACAATTCTGCTGTTAGTAACATCAAAATTTTCAGGCAGTATTATTTCTGAATATCCTAATTCTGTTACACCCGTTTTAATAGCAACCATTTTAAAATTAGTTGAACTATCTTTTGTATTATTACCTGCTGCAACGAAAATATATTTACTGCCCTGAAATTCTACAATTGCTTTTTCAGGCAGGGCAGTTACATTATTATTGCCCGTTTCAACCAATGCTTTCAAATACATGCCCGGCAATAGTTTTGTATCCTCTTCATCTAAATGGCAGTGAATGTGTACGGTTCTTTCATTGCTTATTTCTTTGCCAACCAAATACACTTTTGCTGTTCTTTCCCTACTCTCATTTGCTAATGTAAAACGCACTTTCTGCCCTGCCTGCAATTTGGGCACATCTCTTTCAAATACAGTCAATTCAGCATGAAGATGTTTGGTATCAACAATTCTAAACAATTCATCAGTGGGATTTACATAAGCACCTATATTGGTATGCACCTGTGTAACATAGCCGCTAATGGGTGTGTAAATGCTGATAACAGAAATAAAATTGGAATTGGTAACAGATGCAGGGTTAATACCAATTGCTTTTAGTTTAGAACTGATTGCACCGATTGTGCCTTCCAAACTACTTATCTTTCCTTTCATGGCGTCGTTTTCACTGATCGCTTTTTGCCAGGCTTTCTTTGCGTTAATATCTTCATCCTGCAATTCTTTTTGCCTTTGTAGATCTAACTCCAGATATTGCTGTTGACTTTTATTTTCCAGTAACTGTCCTCTTGCTTCCACTAAATCCTGTTGCAGTGTTAGCAATTCAGGATTGCTTAATGTGGCTACTATTTGCCCCTGCTTTACATACATGCCCTGCAACATTTTGGTAGATTTTATGTAACCACTTGTGGGGGCAGATATGCTAACTAGGTTTTGCGGCGGCACATCCAACATACCGTTTACTTTTATTGTGCCGCTTAATTGTTTCATTTCTACAATACCCAATTGTATGTTGGCGGTTTTGTATTGTCCTGTTGTAAATTCAACTGTATTGGTTTCCTGTTTTTTGGGTTCTTCTTTCGCCACTTCTGTTTTGCTATTGCAGGATGATACAATGATTGCAAGAGTAAGAATGATGTTTGAAAATGTATATACTGATTTCATTTTGTAATTTCTTTTGTTGACTTAATTTTTACCTGATAAATATTCTATGTTGATGATACTTTGGTTGTGAAGATGTAATGCCTTTAAATAATTTTCTTTTATACCGATGGCGTTTTTGATACCCATCAAATATTCTGCATAGCCAATCTCTCCTTTGCTATAAGATACAATGGTTTGCTTTAAAATTAAATCTGCATTGGGAAGAGCAGATGTGTTATAATATTCCAAACTTTTCCTGTTCTTTAAGTATTCCTGCACAGCTTGCCGGTACTGGCTTTGAATAGCAGTTTGATTGAGTTCATAATTATTTTCTGCAATCTGTTTATTTACTTCGGCTTCTTTTATTTTTGCTTTATAACTACTATAATATAAAGGGACAGCAATGCTGATCTGAAAGCCCTGAAACCTTTTTTTGCCATCAAAATATTTATCTGTGCCATTTACATTTTGTATGCCTATCAACGACTGGTTAAAATATCCTGCAGTAATATCAGGTAGTGATTTCGCAACTTCGACTTTTTTTTGCTTTGCAGTAATATCTATCTGCTTTTGCAGGTAGCCCAAATATGGGTTTGAGTTGATAGCATTTGTATCAGCCTTTACTGTAAAACTATTTTCTACTAATACAGTATCGGTTATTGAAATACTTTCTTTACTTCCCAATAAAGTTTGTAATTGAGCAATGTAAATTTGAATATCTGCATCATTTTGCAGCAACGCGTTATTTATTTCATTGCTCTGGGTTTCGGCAGTTGTTTTTGCCAATAAATTTCCTTCGCCTGCTTTGTAACGCAATGCTGCTGATTTTACAAAGCCTTTGTAAATGCTGTCCTGCTTTATCAATAATTGTTTTTGTGCATACAGATATTGTAAAGTACTGTATAAATGTTTTACCTGATAAAACAATTCATTTTTTGTAACGGCTAATTTTAATTCGCTTCCTTTTATTAAGGAATTGCCCAATGCTTTGTTAGCTGCAAATACAGTAGGGAAGGGAATTGTTTGCGAAGCTGTAAAATGATTATCGGTTTTGTTAATGCTGTTATACTGCCCGTATTGCAAACCAATATTTGTTTTTTGTACTTCTGTTAATGATTTTTTGAATTGCTTTTGATATTCAATTTCCAACTTGCCTGTTGTGATTGATTTACTGCTTTGTGCTGCCTGTTTTAGTGCTTGTTCCAAATTTAGAGGCTGTGTTTGTGATTTAGCAAATGTTGTAACAAACAACAAAGCAATCATTGTTGCAGCAGGTGTAATAGTTATTTTTTTGCTTTTTATTTTCTCAAACCATATATACAGAACAGGCAACACCAACAAGGTCAATAACGTAGCAGTAAATAAACCACCAATTACAACTGTGGCTAAAGGCTTTTGTACTTCTGCACCGCTACCCTGGCTTAATGCCATTGGTAAAAAACCCAAAGAGGCTACCAACGCAGTCATTATAACGGGCCGCAACCTAATAGCTGTTCCCCTTTTTACTATTTCTGTTAAGTTAATCATCCCTTCTTTTTTTAAGCGGTTAAATTCTGCAATTAATACAATGCCATTTAATACTGCCACGCCAAATAGGGCAATAAAACCTACCCCTGCCGAAATACTAAATGGCATTCCCCTTATCCATAGTGCGAGTACACCACCGATGGCAGACAATGGGATTGCTGTAAAAATTAATAATGATTGTTTGAGTGAATTGAATGTAAAAAACAAAATTGCAAATATGAGCAGCAACGCTACTGGTAATGCAATACTTAACCTTGCCCTTGCTGCTTCTAAGTTTTCAAACTGTCCGCCATACGAAGTATAATAGCCTGGCTCAAATTTGACTTGTGCATCAATTTCTTGCTGCATCTCTTTTACTATACTTGCCACATCCCTGCCACGGATATTGAAGCCAACAATAATCCTTCGTTTGGCATCGTCTCTTTGTATTTGATTGGGGCCTTGTATAAAATCAATTTCAGCCAATTGGCCAATTGGTATTTGATTGCCGTTAGGTGCTGTTACAAACAATCCTCTTATATCTTCTAAGTTTTGGCGATTATCTTTTTCTAGTCTCACTACCAATTCAAATCTTTTTTCTCCTTCAAAAACCCACCCTGCACTTTCACCTGCAAAAGCAGTACGAATGGCTTTATTGATGTCTTCAATGTTTAATCCAAACTGTGCAATTTTATCCCGGTGAAATTTTATAACAATCTGCGGCAAGCCTGTTACTTCTTCCACATATACATCTTCTGCACCATTTGTCATTTTGGCAATGGCGCCAACTTGTTTTGCATATTGAGTAAGTTTGTTTAAATCCTCGCCGAATATTTTTATCACCACATCCTGTTTAGCGCCTGTCATTAATTCGTTGAAACGCATTTGTATCGGTTGCTGAAAACTGTAGGAAACGCCTGCAATATTGTCTATTAGCTTTGCATTCATTTTCTCTGCTAATTCATCTCTCGTTTTAGCACTTGTCCATTCGCTTTTATCTTTCAATACCACAATCATATCAGCTGCTTCCACCGGCATTGGGTCGGTTGGTATTTCTGATGACCCAACTTTCCCAATCACTTCTTTTACTTCAGGGAAGTTGTCTTTTAAAACTTTTGCACCACGCTGAACGGCTTCAATAGTCTGACTCATGCTGCTACCTGTAAGTACCCTTGTTTCTACAGCAAAATCTCCTTCTTCTAATGTTGGTATAAATTCTGCACCTAAAAAATTAAATACAATTACACTCAACACAAATAAGCCAACTGCAATCGCTACAACAAACCTTTTTGATTTTAATGTAAAATTTAATGCTGGCGCATAAATTCGTTGAAAGAAAGCCATTATACTGTCTGAAATATTTTTCTTAGCACTGATTTTTTTATTTAGGAACAACGCACTCATCATGGGTATGTAAGTGAGGGAAAGAATAAATGCACCTAAGATGGCGAATGAAACTGTTTGTGCCATTGGTTTAAACATTTTACCTTCTACACCTACCAAAGCAAGTATAGGCAAGTAAACAATAAGAATGACGATTTGCCCAAAGGCCGCACTGCTCATCATTTTACGGGCATTACCCAACACACTATGGTCCATTTGTTGCTGGTTCAATTGCTGCCCTTTATGTTTTTCAAACAAGTGATGCAATGTGGCTTCTATAATAATTACAGCACCATCTATTATCAAACCAAAATCAATTGCACCCAAACTCATCAGGTTGCCGCTTACTCCAAATAGGTTCATCAGCGAAATTGCAAACAACATTGCCAATGGAATAACGGAAGCTACAATTAATCCTGCCCGTATGTTCCCCAACATAATCACCAATACAAAAATTACTATCAATGCCCCTTCTGCTAAGTTTTTGCTAACCGTGCCAATAGCATTGTCCACCAATTTTGTCCTGTCTAAGTAAGGGTCAATTGTTACTCCTTCAGGCAATGTTTTTTCTACTTGTGCTATGCGTTCTTTTACTTTATTGATGGTGGCAGATGAATTTGCACCTTTCAACATCATCACAACAGCGCCTGCAACTTCGCCTTCGTTATTTCTTGTCATTGCTCCGTAACGGGTGGCAGTACCAAATTGCACCGTGCCAATATTTCTTATCAGTACGGGAATATTATCAGTGCCACTTTTTACAACTATGTTTTCAATATCCTCGATACTTGTTATCAAACCTTCACTTCGTATAAAATAGGCGTTGGGTTTTTTATCAATGTATGCACCACCGGTGTTTTGGTTGTTTTTTTCCAAAGCTGTGAACACATCTGGAATACTGATGTTCATACTACGCAGTTTGTCCGTGTTAAGAGCAATTTCATATTGCTTCATGTAACCCCCAAAGCTGCTTACATCTGCAATGCCCTCTACACCCAACAACTGCCTTCGTACAATCCAGTCTTGAATAGTTCGTAAATCAGTTACGGTATATTTATTTTCATATCCTTTTTTGGTATGTAAAACGTATTGATAAATTTCGCCTAAACCTGTAGTAACGGGTGCTAACTGTGGTGTTCCTAAACCTGTTGGAATTTGTTTGGATGCTTCCACCAGTCTTTCACTTACTTGTTGCCTTGCCCAATACACATCAATATTTTCTTTAAAAACAATGGTTACAATGGACAACCCAAAACGGCTGAAAGAACGCACTTCTTCAATGGATGGAATGGTAGCCATTGTTTGCTCAATGGGAAATGTTACAAAGCGTTCAATATCCTCTGCACCATTGCTTGGCGACTGGGTAATGATTTGAACCTGGTTGTCGGTAATGTCTGGCACGGCATCAATGGGCAATTGTTTTACGGAGTACACGCCCCAAACAATTAAAGCCAACACCATTAGCCCAATTGCCAATTTATTTTTTATACTGAATTGAATGATTTTATTTAACATGAAAATACTGTAATTACTGGTAATAATATAAATGCCATAAGCCGTGCAATTGTTAATTGCACGGAAGATTTAGCTTGTAAAAACTAAATTGAATTATACAGTAATTGAAGGCGGGCCCCGTAAAGAAAATGCACAACTGCCAGAATACGAATAAATGTCGGGATGGTCCGGATAAAATACCGGTGCAGGTTTGCCTGCTCCATAAAATTTGAAATTGAACGAAGTTATGGAGGGAATATCCGGCTGAAGTATATCGCTTTGTTTAAAAGAAGCAATCTTCTGTGTAGTGATAAATTGATTGCCAGTGCCAATATGCTGGAAATGCGAAAACAGATGACCTAACCCATTATCATCGTTATCATCGTGGTGACCTTTATCATCGTGTTGTTCTGTTGCTTCTTCGTTCTCGTCATGATGAGGAATAATGCTGTGTGCCAATACAACCGCATAAGCAGTGAAAAAAAGAAATGATATAAGTAGTTTTTTAAGCATTTGGTGGGTGAAGTTAATGTAAAATGTTTGGTTTGCACACCAGGCATATTATTAAAGCAGATGAACGTTAAAGGCGGCACAAGGGGCTTTGCGTAACTGGCAAAGCCCTTTATGATTAATTAAACATTGAGACTATGTTAGTTTAGTAACTTATTGTCACTCCTGCTCCAACGCCCATATCACTGTCCCAATGAGTAGATACTGATATGTATTTGGTGGCTATGTAGCGCAAACCTGCCATGTATTCTTTATCAGTATTTATCATCCACCCAAAACGTAAACGTGGGGTCACCGCTATATCTTCTCTTGATAAT
>JBBQEA010000194.1:0-9632 GCA_038320245.1 Chitinophagales bacterium
CCTGGTTGCCTGGGATATTGGTGTTGAAAAATTCTTCCAGGTCTCTCAAATGAATAGCTGAAAAATCATCTTCCGATTTACCATTATTCAATTTGTAGTAATCAGGAAAAGGCAACCGGTAAACTTCTGGTGCACATGGTCCGCAGCCTAATTTGTAACCAACTTTCGAAGTCAACGTCATTGCCATCATGGTGCGGCCATGGAAAGCGCTGTCATAACAAATAATTGCCTGACGGCCTGTTGCCTGCCTGGCAATTTTTATGGCATTCTCCACGCTTTCTGCGCCGGAGTTGGTGAGCATGACTTTGGTGTGATCGCCATGCGGAAAAAGGGTGGCTAATTTTTCTGCAAGCTGCATGTACAAATCATACGATGCTACATTAAAACTGCAGTGAATCATTTGCGCTGCCTGTGCTGCAATGGCAGCTACCACAGGCGGCGGACAATGGCCTGCGTTCACCACACCAATGCCTCCTGCAAAGTCTATCATCTCATTTCCATCAGCATCGGTGATAATGCTGCCATTTGCACTAACTGCAGTTGATGGATTGAAGATGCCTATGGCATTGGGTACAAATTTTTTTCTTCTGTCGAGTATTTTTTGTGAGTTGCTCATTTGGTGAATGGTGAATGGTCAATGGTCAATGGTCAATGGTGAATCTTTTTTCATAGCCCCGTCCTTTAGGTCGGGGCTATGAAATTAAAATAAAAAATCAGGGCTTTAGCCCAAACTATATTTGGGTTAAAACCCAAAAAGAACAATATCCTATTTTATCACGGCCCTGAAGGGCCGTGCAATTGAACTAGTGCAATTAAGCAAGTGTAAACAAAAACATCAACCAATAATTTAAAAAAATCAAATAACAAATGATCTAAACAAAACACAACAATCACTATTCACCTCATTCACCATTCACCATTGACCATTCACCACATTCACCACACTTACTCCATCGCTGCAATTGTTTTTGCATTTACAAATTCTATAATTCCTTGCCGGCCCAACTCCCTGCCATAGCCCGATTTTTTGATGCCGCCGAATGGAAGCCTTGGATCGCTTTTTACCAATGCGTTGATAAATACCGCACCAGTGTTGATTCGGCGGGCAATGGCAATGCCTTTATCTATATCACTTGTCCATACACTACCGCCCAAACCATACTCAGAATCATTGGCTAATTGAATGGCAGTTGCTTCATCTTTAGCTGCAATTACTGCCGCTAATGGACCAAAGGTTTCCTGCTCAAATGCAGCCATTCCTTTTTGTATATTCACCAATAAAGCAGGAGCAAAATTACAGCCATGTGCCTGACCACCTTGTAGTAGTTGAGCACCTTGTTTAACAGACTGAAGTAATTGTGTTTCCAGATTTTTTACCAGATCCAATCTTGCCATTGGGCCCATATTAACAGTTGCATCAAAAGGATTTCCCTGTTTGATATTTTTCATCTGCTCATTCACTTCGTGCAAAAAGCTATCCATGGCATCCTGTAAAACAATAAATCTTTTGGAGCCGATACAAGATTGTCCTGCGTTGAGCATCCTGCTTTGTATGGCAACTGTAGCGGCCTGCTTCATGTTGGCATCCGGTAATACAATCAATGCATCTGAACCACCTAATTCCAGCAAAGATTTTTTGATGTTTTTTCCGGCGAGTGCTGCAACAGAACTACCGGCTCTTTCGCTTCCGGTTAATGTTACGGCCTGAATAATTTTTTCTTCCAGCAGTTTTTCCACCGCAGGAATATCAATAATTAATGTTTGAAAAACACCAACAGGTGCACCTGCTTCTATAAAAATCTGTTCAATAATTTTTGCACAGCCACATACGTTGGGCGCATGTTTTAACAGGGTAACATTACCTGCCATCAAGGTTGGTGCCGCATAGCGAAACACCTGCCAGAAAGGAAAATTCCAGGGCATGATGGCGAGCACAGCTCCAATGGGCTCGTAACTTATAAAACTTTTTGTATAGCCTGCTTCCAACAGTTCATCCTGCAAAAATTGTTCTGCATGGGTGGCGTAATATTCACATACATAAGCACATTTTTCTACTTCTCCTTTGGCTTCCGCAATCACTTTTCCCATTTCATTGGTAATGAGTGTGGCGAGTACATCTCTGTCTCTTTTTAAAATTGCTGCTGCATTGTTGAGTACAGTTGCCCGCTGCTGAAAAGGAATATTTTTCCAGACAGTAAATGCATTTTCAGCTGCAATAATACTTTTGTTGATTGCTGCATCATCCATTACCGGATATTCAGCAATCACTTCTTGCGTGTAGGGAAATATGGATTGGAAAATCATTTCTTATTTTTGTTTTTAATCATTAACATATCCGCAGCAATTTGCTGTGCTGCCTTCTTACCTGTTTCTGCAGCGCCATTCATGAATCCCTGAAACTGGCCACTCACATGCTCCCCGGCAAAATAAATATTACCAACTGGTTCAGCTTCCCAGCCTGCAATGGTACTGTATTGCCCTTTTTTAAAAGAAGTATATCCTGCCTTTGCAAATGGATGTTTTGCCCAGCAAAATTTAACTTGCTTTTTCGTTGCAATTTTATCTGCGCCAGCAAATATTTTATTTACGCCGGGTATAAAATTTTCCAGTAATTTATCCTGGCTGCTTTCAAAAATAATGTCCGATGATTTACCTCCTCCAAATACGGTGAAACTGGCTTGCACATCCGATTGCATGTGTGTACTATCCCATCCGCATCCAAACAATTCATCTGTAAATGTGTAACCTTGTTTTTCACCAGCACGCCAAGGTTTGTTTTTCATGCCCATTATAAATTTGCTGCTGTTGCCATAACCAAACCCGGCTATACATTTTCTTTTCTCTTCGGGCATTTGTACTTCCATTTTTATGTTGCGGAGTACGCTATAAGGAAGGGCCAGTATTACATAATCTGCCTTACTATTTATAGTACTATTTTTATTTTTGAAACTTAACTCATAATGATTGTTTTGCTCCTTAATTGCCAATAACTCATGCTGTAGTTTTACCCTGTCTTTTACTTTTGCATAAATGGCATCAGTTAAATGCTGGCTCCCTCCTTTTACTTTATATATCTCATGCTCGCCATAAAAGCTACCAGCCTTGTCCAGCATAATGAGGAAGTTTAATGCAGATTGTTCCTCTATTTCCATTCCATATTCCCGGCTTAGCATTACATCCATGTAATTGTACAACCATCCGTTGATGCCTATTGCAGTAAGATACTCTTTTACAGATTGATTATCGATTCGTTCAATTTGTGCCGCATTTTTGTAATTCAATTCTTCGGGTAAACCAACAATATCTTTTGCAAGTTGTGCAGCGTAAGGTTGCAGTGCTTCAGTTAAGTCATTTTCTGAATAAGCCTGCCCATTAAAATACAGTACTTCCTTTGCAAGTTTATCTGTTCTTAAATCATACAACTCCAATCTGAGTTCTTTCACAAGCTGCAAAAGATCCTCATGATTGGCATCAATAAATTCACCACCAAGATCTGTTGTGAGGTTATCGCCAAAATAATTTTTTAAAGTAAACATTCTGCCACCTGTGCGCCCTGCAGCTTCATAAACTGTAGATGTGAGCCCTAATTTTTTTAATTGGTAAGCTGCATTCAATCCTGCAATACCGGCACCAATAATTGCAATGTTTTTGTTAGCGGAAAAATCCCGGGCATTTAGTAATGATGGAAACAATGCAATGCTTCCGCTCAATACAGCAGCTTCTTTCAAAAATGTACGTCTGCTGTTTTGTCTTTGTTGCAGCAACGCAAAAGTATCTGCATCCTGCGAAGCAGCATGACGAAAAGCATTTTTAAAAATTTGCGACAATAAATTATGTGGCATAAAAAATATTATTTGCTGCTAAGATTACTTCACCGTGCCCCGTATGACCTCACCCCAACCCCTCTCCAACGGAGAGGGGCTAGAAGCCATAATCCGTATGTGTTTTAGCATTATGGCAGAATGCTAATCGTTAGAAATTAATAAAAATACTAAAACCCCGGATTTTGACTAAGCTTATTATTGGTAGCAGCTAACTCTCTTAATGGTATTGGAAATACAGCATTGGAATTAGCAACACCCAGTACCGACTCCATTTGTTGATAACGGGCCAAATCAAAAAAGCGGTGACCTTCAAAATTTAATTCCGCTTCACGCTCATCCAATACTGCCTGCAAAAATGTTGCTTCATCAGGAATATCTTCTGTATCCAATGCAACCATGCCCCTGTTTGTACGCAGTGTATTCAAATAAGTCAATCCTCCTCCTGCTAATTTGTTTGCTTCTGCAGCAATCAAATAAATTTCTGCAATACGCAAAATATAGGCTGGATTATCTTTAGTTACTTCACCTCTGTATTTCAATGTTCTTCCATCTGGTAAAATACCTGCATCGTTGTTTACAAAATCAACCAGTTCACTTCTTTTATCTGTTGGCCTTGCTTCAAAAAAAGTATTTAATTGCTGGCTGGCTAAAAAGAAAACTTCCGTCCGCAACGCATCCGGCCGTACATAGGTAGTGCCGTTAAATGCACTTTGGTTTTGTGCATCAAAGCTTAATTCAAAAATAGATTCAGCTGATAATCTGCCAGTATAAATACCTGGAAAGTCTGCTGAATTTAACAGTGAAAATGTGCCATCAGCAATTACAGCAGTAGCGAAAGCTGCTGCATTAGCATAATCTTTTTTATAGAGATATACTCTTGCCAACAATCCTTTAACCATTAATTTATTTGAATATTTTGCATCGGTTGAACCTGCAGCCAGCAAGGCATCGGCATCATTCAAATCTTTTAAAATAGCTGTATAAGACGCAGCTACGGTGCTGCGCAATACTACATCAGCAGCCTGCTGAACTGTTAATACAATGGGCACGCCATTAGCAGATGCATTATCCCAGTGATAACCAAACATGCGTAAGGCATCAAAATGTACCATTCCTCTAATGGCAAGCGCCTGACCTTTAATACTGCTTTTTTCTTCTGCAGAAAGATTAGGATCGTTGATACCATCAACCGAAGCCAAAATTGCATTGGCATTGGCAACACATTTATACAAAGCCAGGTATATACGTTCTACATATAAATTTGAAGATGTTATGGCATGTGCACCAATTTCATTCAAAGCAGGAATATCATATCCACCCGCTGTGCAGATATCGCTGTTTAAGTCGGCCATTAATGGATAGTAGGCGCCGTAATAATCCCGCTGTTGCAAATTATTGTATAACCCTACCAATGCAGAACGTAACCCATCGGCATTTTTAAACACCAGATCCGTTGGCACATCTGTTGGAGAATTAACATCTAATTTCTGGCAGGAAAACAAGAGTATTGCTGAAGTGCAAATGGTAAATATATTGTTGAAAATGCGTTTCATTATTTTTCTTTTTTAGCAGATTAAAGATTTAAGTTGAAGCCGAAAGTAAAAGTTCTTGCAGGTGGATATGCAGCGTAATCTACGCCTGCCGTGCGGTCTATGTTACCACCGTTGGAACTAACTTCCGGATCAAAGCCTTTATACTTTGTAAATACAAACAGATTTTGCACTTGTGCATATATATGCAGACCTGATAAAACTTTAATCGATTTTTTACTAAAAGTGTACCCGATATTTACTGTTCTTATCCTGAAGAAAGAAGCATCTTCTACAAACATGGACGAATTTTCGATATAGTTTTTGTTAACGAATGATGCCCTTGGAACGTCTGTAACATCGCCCGGTTTTTGCCATCTTTTTAAAGAGTTTACTGAGTTGTTGGCGTAAACCTGGCCAAGCCCTCCATCATTGCTGTAGCCCAGATTTTCATACACCGGCCTTATTAAATTATACACTTTATTGCCAGAACTGAATTGTGCTGCAATCATTAAATCAAAATTTTTGAAACGGAAACTATTGGTAAGACCGCCATAAAAATCGGGTCTTGCCTTGCCCAATATCTGTGCATCATTGGCATCAATAGTGCCATTTTTATCCAAATCTTCAAAAGTAGCATCGCCTGTTTGAGCATTTACTCCTGTATATTTTACTCCCCAAAAACTTCCAACCGGCTGTCCAACTTTCAAAATATGTGTAGGATTTAGATCATTGTAAGCACTCAGCAATTGGTTATCAATCGGTGTTTTTAATAAGGTGTTTGTTTGAAAAGTGATATTGAAATTTGTTGTCCATTTAAAATTAGTAGTACCAATATTCCTGGAGGTTACATTGAATTCAAAACCTTTGTCTTCCACTTCGCCACCATTGGTAAGCAGTGTAGCAAAGCCGGTAGTACCGGCAATGGGGACATAGTTTAATAGGTCTGTCCGGGTATTTACAAAATAATCAGAAGAGCCGCTGATGATGCCATTCCATAGCTCAAAATCGATACCAACATTAAGTCCCCTGTTTTTTTGCCAGGTAAGATTTGGATCTGTTATCAGCTTTGGCTTAAGCCCCGATTGACCATTGTAAATAGCAGGCTGCCACAAGGGTTTATTTTGATAATCTCCAATTTCCTGATCGCCGGTAAAACCGTAGCTAGCCCTTAATTTTAATGCCGTTAACGTCTTACTGTTCTCCATAAAATTTTCCCGGTTAATATTCCAGCCAGCACTAAATGAAGGGAAGTAACCATATTGCTTACCTTCCGTAAAACGGGAAGAGCCATCAGCACGTATGGAAACACTTGCTAAATATTTTCCATCATAATCGTATGTAACCCTTGCCAGGTAGGAGTGTAATCGATTGTTTCCGCCTGGAGCTACCGGTGTTCTTGTAATGATGGCGGCAACAGATACATCTGACAAACCACTACCTAGCGGAAAGCCCTGCCCCGAAGTAGCATTTCTATCCGAAGTAGTTCCCTGTTGTGTAAACCCTGCCAATGCACCCAAATTATGTTTGCCGTATAATTTTTGAAAAGAAAGAATATTTTCATTGAGCCAGGTTTGGCTATTGAAGTTTGCCTTGGTAGCACGGCCTCCAATTGGGGCACCATCTGTTGTAATAGGAGATAAAAATAATTTATCGGTTAACGCTACATAATCGGCGCTAAAGGATGTTTTAAATTTTAAGTAATCGGTAAATTTATACTCTCCAAAAAAAGATCCGAGCAAACGATACCCATCCGTAGTACCAACAATTTCATGAGCCGATTTTACCGGGTTATCCGAAAGCCAACTTGCCTGGTAATCTTCAAATTTTGAGTAGTTGCCTGCTGCATCATATACCGGCATTAACGGAGAAGCACCGATGGCATTGGTAACGATACCGCTGTAGGTATCATCATTAAAGCTCCGGCGGTTAAGGGTTTTAGAGATAGATAAATTAGTGCCGATACTAAAACGATCATTAACAGCATGATCAATATTAATACGGGCATTCATCCTTTTAAAATAATTTTCAATTACAATACCCTGTTGATCAAAGTACCCTCCGCTGATGAAGAACTTAGTTTTTTCATTGCCTCCCCTTACATTCACTTCATAATTGTTGATGGGTGCTGTGCGGAAAATCTGATCGAGCCAAACCGTATTGATGTTTCCTGCCGAATAATTTAATGGATCCGTTAAAACAGTTGCATCAAAGCCCGCCCCAAAAACATTATTATCGGCATTGTATAATTTAAGGTCGTTTGCCCTTGCTTCGTTTATAAAATCTACAAATTGATTGGCGTTTAAAAAGTTGATTTTTTTTGCCACTTTTTGCATCCCTGTGTACACATTAAATCCTATCTGCGATTTACCTGCCCTTCCTTTTTTGGTAGTGATTAAAACCACTCCGTTACTGGCTCTTGAACCATAGATGGCAGCCGAAGAAGCATCTTTCAATATCTCTATCGATTCAATATCATTGGGATTGATGTCGGTAATGGAGCTTATGTTTTGGCCCTGACCAACTTCTTCGCCCGTTGTATTAAAGGATGTAGAAAGAGAAGAGTTGCTTTCACTAATCATTGGAATTCCGTCTACCACATATAAGGGGTTTTGTGCCCCCCGGATGCTTACCAGCAAACCTGCACCGGGAGTACCCGATGGAGATGTAACATTGATACCAGATAGTTTTCCCTGAATGCTATTGGCTAAATTTGATACGGGTTGATCTTTAAAATCTTTGTTACCTATAGAGGCAACTGCTCCGGTTAAATTAGATTTTTTTTGCGAGCCATATCCTGTTACAATCACTTCCCCTAATTGACTGCTTGATTCCTGTAATACTACTACAATATTTTCCTCTCCATTTATTTCCACGGATTTGTTCTTAAACCCTACGGATGAAAATTCTATAATACATTTTGGCGCCGGAACAGGTAAAGTAAAACTTCCATCTGCTGCTGTAGCAACTGCGGAAACTTTGCCTTTAACATTAACTGTTGCAGCTGCAATTCCATTGCCCGAAGCGTCCTTTACAATGCCTTTTACTGTTACCATTACAGTATAATTCTGGGCATTTAAAATAGCAGGGCTAAATAAAAAAATAATCAAAAAGCTGGAGATACAATTGAGTACCGTTTTGTTGGTCATGGTTAATAATTTTACAGTTATTTTTTGGTTTTTCAAATGTAGCTATTGGCTTTGATGTAAAATAACTGTCAAAAGTATTTTAGAAAATTTGCAAATGATTGATTATCAAACCTATTTTTAAGTCAAAACTTAGTAGATTTGAACACTGGCAATCAGACTTGTTTTTGAGTATTATGTAAAAATGCTATTGTATGTTATTGAGCAAAAAAATAAAAAAAGCGGTTGAATCTCATCCCGAAATCATGTTGCTGCTGAAAAACAATCTTCAAAAAGGAGATTGGTCACAATTAACAAGGACATATTTTGATAAAATTGCCAGGATAATCAATAAAAAAATCACAAAAGAGGTAATAGGAAATCCTGCATTTATTGAACAAAATTTACTTATTGGCAAACTCAAAATTGAGAAGGAAATCTTTAGCCTTAAATGTGAATCTGTTAATGGATTTATTAAGCATTTGGCACATTTAAGTGAATACCAGTTGTACAATTGGGTTAGCGGAAAAACATTGCAAAGTTTTTGGAATGATGGCGATGCTAAATACATAAAAATTAATGCGCTATTGATTTTTTTGGAGGTTCCGTACAGCGAATGGGCTTTTTGGAGCAGTGATGAAACGGATACAGCGGGACGTTTACCAGCACCTACGGCTTTACCTAACATGCTGTATGAATTAAGTAAGCATTCATTATCTATCATTAAAAATTATTACCTCGGCAATTATTATTTGTATTATCAAAAAACAGACGGCAGCAACCATATCATAAAAACAGCTTTTGTATTGAAAGAACATGAAAGCGGACAGATAATTATACAATCCGTTTCGGAAGGACACCGATATATTGGGAAGGTGATGGGGCTAAGGGATGGCTGTCTTTATATCAATTGTCAAAACCTGGATTTTGAAGAAATGGAACAGTATGTATTCAATATCGGGCTGGAAACAAAACCGGAGGTACTGTTTGGGGTATCAACTACTGTTAGTGTAAAAGAAAGGTTGGGAGTGGCATTAAAAAATATACTTGTAAAGCAAAAAACCAATGTGCCCAACTTTGAAAATGAACCCGAAATAGAAATCCCCTTCAATAAATCATACCAAGTACAATCGGAAGAATCCATTATTGTAAAT
>JBBQEA010000195.1:0-9614 GCA_038320245.1 Chitinophagales bacterium
AAACCCACAAAAGCTATCTCAAACGGCTTTCTTTTTCCCATAACCTCAGATTTAAAGGACGGCGAAGGTAAACTTTTTTAACAATAATCGAAGTATTCAACAAGAAAAAATATCTGCTAAAGGCATTTTTACTATTTTTAAAGAAATATGGAAAGACTAAAAAAATGGCTGCCCAATTTAATACTTCTGCTATTTGCTATTACTATTCACTTTTTATCAAACAATACCATATGGATTGAAAAATATTATTCTACAGGAGTTTATCCCTATATATCCGCATCGCTAAAGTATTTGTTAGGCTGGTTGCCATTTAGTGTGGGTGATTTATTTTATGGAGTAATTATTATCTGGATTATTTATACTATTGTTCAGATATCTCGATTTTACTGGCACAACCGCATTTCAACAGGTACACTTCATATTGCAGGTATAAAATCGTTGAAGTATCTCTTGTTAATTTACATATCTTTTAATGTTTTATGGGGGATAAATTACAACAGAATGGGCATTGCAGGTCAATTAGGTTTAAGGCAGGAGAAATATAAACCCCATGACCTGCGAATAATAGACTCGATCCTATTATATAAAGTAAATAGTAGTAAGCTGGCCCTGTTACAAAAAAAACAATATTCAGTTTCAACAAAATCGTTAAAAGAAGGCACAAAAGATGCGTACGAAAACATTTCTATCCGATACCCTTTTTTAGCCAATCATCCAACGTCCATTAAACCTTCCTTATGGGGCTGGCTGGGTAACTACCTTGGTTTTATGGGATACTATAATCCTTTTACCGGTGAAGCACAGGTTAACACAACAGTTCCACAATTTTTACAGCCCTATGTTTTTTGTCATGAAGCTGCCCACCAGCTAGGGTATGCAAAAGAAGACGAGGCAAACTTTGTAGGTTATCTGGCAGCCACCGCTTCTACAGACACCTTTTTTCATTATTCTACATATCTTGATTTATTCCTGTATTCACAACGCAATCTATACAAAGCTGATTCCATGGCGGTAAAAGATTTTGCCAAGCAATTACTACCGGAAGTTAAAGCTGATTTGCATGAGTGGAGTCAGTTTAACAAGCGGCATAAAAACCCAGCTGAACCCATTGTGAGGTGGCTATATAGCAAATATTTAATCAATAACCAGCAACCATCCGGAGAGTTAAGCTACAATGAGGTTACCGCATTATTAATTGCTTATTATAAAAAGTTTGGAAAAATTTAATGCAAGCAACATTAATGCTCAGGTGCCGCAATTATTACAACCATTTTTGTTCAACAGAAGTAATCTCATCCAGATAGTAACGCCTAACCTGGTTTATAGTTACCTCATCTGTTATGTCTACAAAGTTTTTAAATGAGGATTTTTCAGTAGGTTTTATTATTAACACAAATTCATCAGTTGTACCTCTTACCCGCTTTACCATCTCCTTCTTCTTAAGTATAATTCCCCGTATACCTGCATAATTAGTTGATTGGATCTTTGCGGCAGCAAAATCACCTTCATAATATTTGATAACATTATCAGTGCAAAGTAACACGGTAAGTGCACAGGAATTACAAACGCTATTGGTTTCAATTGTCTGATCAAACGGCATATCCACCTTCATTACAGTTGGCCTGCTCATGGTTGAAGTAAATACAAAAAAAGAAATTAAAAGAAATCCCAGATCAACCATCGGGGTCAAATCAACCCTGGTTTCTTTCTTTTTAAATGAGATTTTTTTGTTTGTTTTGTCTGTTGGGTGACTATCAATTGTTGCCATAATTATTTTTTTATATGATGAAATGGCAACCCGATTCCATAAGGCTATCAAATAAAAAATCCCCTTTCAATAATTGAAAGGGGACATATGAAAAATTTAAAAACGATTCTACTCTTCTTGAACAACATAGGTAACAGGCTGCCTGCGATAAGCGTTTACATTACGCCCGTTTTGTAAAGCTGGCTTCCACTTAGGACCTTTTTTAATACAACTAATAGCCCTTTCTTCCATGTCGTATCCAAACTTGGTTTCTGCCTGTACGTCACTGATAGAGCCATCTTTACTTACAATGAACCTTACAATAACCTGGTATTTTCCCGGAGGTGCACCATTTTCAGCTGGATTAAAACCATCCAGGTTTTTTTGAACGTACCTCGTCCAGGCTGCAGTTCCACCAGGAAATTCTGCTTCATTTTCTACCTTGGTAAAAACTTTATCTTCTTCGTCACTCTTTGGAGCTTCCACAACCTGGCTGCCTTTATCATCAATTGGAGCCTGTACAATTTGTTGTTTATTATCACTTTCAACCGTCTTAGTACTAATTACCTGATCTTCCTTTATTTCCTCAATATTTTCTTCAGGTTTAACCTCTTCATCTTTTACAATTTTTGGAGGTGTAAATTTAATCTTATTTATTTCAGGAGGCGGTGGCGGTGTTGGAGGTGGGGGTGGTGGCGGAGGTGGAGGTGGGGCATCCTTTTTAATTTCTGCCATTTGTGTATCTATCACATCCAATTTAGCAACTTCCTTTTTACCAATGATATTTGCAAAAACAGAGCTAAGGAAAATAACCAAAGCAAAACCTGCTGTTAGCAAAAGTGCTTTTTTAAGTCTGCTGTCATACGTCTTGCGAAGCTCATATGCACCATACTGCTTATTCTTGCCATCAAAGATGATATCAAGAATATCTGCGTTTAAGATTTTATTTGTTTCCATTTCTGAATGCTTTGTTTGTTTAGATGCAGGAATTTACTCAATTCCATAAACTATTTATTTAATTCCATTGGCCTGCTCAGTCAATTTAACGAGCTGTTCTTCTGTCGGACTCATATCTACTTCAGCATAGTGACCTGGTGGTACATCATTAATAGCCATTTCATCCAGAATGTCAATTGCATTTTTAAAAGTAGCATCCTTATCCGACTTGATAATGTACATTAAATCACCAATGGGCGTAGCTTTCTTTTTGTCTAATATCACCGAACGGATATCTTTAAAATTGGTACTTTTAAATTGTTGTGAAGCATTTTCAGCTGACAACTCTCCCATGTAATAATATACCTGGTCATTGCTACCCAAAAGGATGGTCATGGCCCCCGATTGCTTTACCTTCAATTGCTGATCCGGATCATCTTTTGGCTCATTCATATTCATTGCAGTTGGTTTACTCATTGTAGTAGTAAACACAAAGAATGTGATGAGTAAAAAGCCAAGATCAACCATTGGGGTCAAATCAACCCGGGTAGACATCTTTTTACTCTTTTTTACGCCAGGCCCTTTTTTATGTCCGCCACCCGACGAGGTATCCATTTCTGCCATAAAAAATATGTTTTAATGTTTATAATTTATTTCTTATCCAATAATTCTTTGTTCCTTATATATAACTCCGAACCAGTTGGAACCGTTTCACTGTTTGTAACCACTCTGAATTTAAAAAGGTTGTTCTTTTTTAGAGCGAATTTAATGTTTTTGAAAGCGGGATATTTAGCAAGATTGTCTCCTTTAATAAGAATCATTTCTTCTAAAACTTTTTGATCTCCGCCAGCATAAACATTGGTAATACTCCTAAGCCAGTCCACCATTTCATTATTGGTACTATCCTGAATAGGAATACCTAACAATTGATCAGCAGGTGGCATCTGTTCCAATGCCAATGCACTTTTTATCTGTCCCAGCGGCATTCCAATGAAGCTTAATTTCGCAAACTTACTTAGTTCCTGGTCAGAAAGCCCCAAGCCTTTTATAGTATTGATGTCTTTTAATATATCTTTCTTTTTTGTATCATCACCGAGTAACAAAAAACATTTACCTTCTTTGGTTAATGTAATTAGTATCGATTTTTCGGGAGCAGCTTTAGAAGATACCGATGTAGGTGGCATAACTGTAACCGCTTCAGGTGGCTTCTGTTTAGTTGCCAAAATGAAGAAAGACAATAATAAGAAAGCAACATCACACATTGCCGTCATGTCGATATTTGTACTCTTACGAGGTAATTTCGCTCTTCCCATATTGGTTATTATTTATAGTAAAGATTCAATAATTTGTTGATTCCATAATAGATCAATAAACTATTTATATAATGACGCAAAGCTTTGTGTTAAGGTAAAACCACTTTCGTCAATACCATAAGTGATGCCATCAATTTTTGTAGTGAAAATGTTATAGAAAATAATGGCGAACGCTGAAGTACCAATTCCTAATGCAGTATTATACAAAGCTTCAGAAATTCCTACTGACAATTTTTGTGCTGCATCTCCACCGCCTTCACCTTCACCCAAGGCAGAGAAAGATCGTATCATACCTAATACTGTACCCAACAATCCAAGTAGGGTTGCTACTGATGCGATGGTAGATAAAAACACCAGGTTTTTCTCCAACATAGGCAATTCCAGTGAGGTAGCTTCTTCAACTTCTTTTTGAATAGCCAATACTTTTTGCTCAGTAGATAATTCATTGTTGGTAATCATTTCTTTGTAACGATGCAGACCTGCTTTCATTACATTACCTACACTACCTTTTTGCTTATCACATTCAGCAATGGCGGCATCTACATTTTTGTTTGCCAATTGATATTGAACTTTACGGATAAAATCTGCATTGCTTCCCGTACCGGTAGCTTTACTGATAGTTAAAAAACGTTCGATCACAAAAGTAATCATGGTTAAAAATGTTCCTAAAAGAACTGGAACAATAATTCCACCCAAATAAATTTTATTCAATGCACTTTTGGGACCATCATGTGTTGGCCAGAACCATCCTGTTCCAGGTTTGGTGAATCCGGTGGGGTTTCCCAATACAAACCGCCAGATTAAATAGCCCGCTATAATACACATAACCGGAGCTAACAATGAAATTGCATTGCCTGACTTTTTTGCCTGTACTGATGTAGATGGTTTTACAGTTGCAGTTGATTTAGTTTCTGCCATGACTTTCAGATTTTTTTTTGTGATTAAAATTAAAAAATGTTTCGTTGATTTTATTAGTATACAATTCTATGACAAACATATATACCATCAATAAAATTTTGGAGAAAAATTACTATCGATGAGGCACAAGATAATGAATAAATTGAAGGAATGAAAAAAGGCTCTATTTTTTTTTAAAACTTTTTACAGCGTAGCCGTTTGCATTTTCTAATGATAAAAATGTATTACAAATTGAGTATAACTATTCATAACGCAGCGCTACTATTGGATCAAGTTTAGCAGCTTTAAAAGCCGGATAAAGCCCTGCAATAAGGCCTACCAATGAACATACTAAAACACCTGCAATAACCCATACCCATGGTATCACGAATCCCGTTTTTAATAAAACTGCCACTATATTACCAAAAAGTATCCCTGCAATTATTCCAACTAAAGCTCCCATTAAACTAATAAGAATTGACTCCCATAAGAATTGAGCTCTTATTTCACCAGCTTTGCCTCCTAAAGATTTAATTAATCCTATTTCTTTGGTACGTTCATTTACAGCAACCAACATAATGTTCATTAAACCAATAGCTGCACCAATAAGAGTAATTAAAGCAATTGCTAGCGTGGCGTATTTTAAAAAGCCAAGATTCTTCATTAATGACTGAGCTATACTGTCGCTTTTATCAACATAAAAATTATCCTCTTCTTTTATATCAAGTTTTCTTACCGGCCTAAAAGCACCTTGTGCCTCACCTATGGCTACATCCATCATCTTTAAATCATTAACCATTACCGCAATATTGTAAGATTTTCCTTCGGAACCATATATTCGTCTTATGTTATTATAAGTAGTTATCACTACCTTATCTGCATTCATAAATGCACTGCTTCCTTTGTCTTTTAGAATGCCAATAACCCGGTATTTATTATTTGCTACACTGATAATTTTATCAATCGCTTTTTCAATATTATCACCATACAATTTTTGTGCAATTACAGTACCGATAATACAAACGCTGTTACCACTTTCCACATCAAGATCATTAAAATCTCTGCCGTAGGCAAGTTCATAACCATTTAATGCAAGATAGTTTTCATCGCCACCTGTAACTCTTACATCAGGACTTGTTTTTTTGCTGTCAGTATTTACAATAACCCCGCTAGGGCCGGAAAGGGCTATACCAACTGTTGCCGGAAAATTGTATCGTTCTTTAAATCCCCTGGCCTCTTCAAAAGTAATCGGCTTGCCTTCGCTTGATTTTTTTACTAAAGTATTACGGTTAACTTTTTTAGTATCTCCTCTCCCCGGCCCGCCGCCAAACCGAACGGATTTTTCTTTGTACCTAAGACTGAAAGCATTGGCGCCCATGGTAGAAAAACTTTTGGTAAGGCTTTGGTTTACGGCTTCTACAGCAGTTATTATTGCAATCAATGCCATGATGCCCAAGGCAATAATAATTACTGTGATTGCTGTCCGTAACCGATTACTTTTTATCGTATTAAAAGAAAGAGAAAGTGAGTCGAGTGTCTTCATGCCAATTATATCTTTTATAAAGTTAAACGGGAATAATTATTTATACCGTGTTTATTTATGAATGGCAAATAATGATAGTTTGGTAAGGCAGCATACAGTAATCGTCGCATCGATGTTTAGAGGGTTTAGCAGCTTAGATGAGCAACCAGATAACAAACCATCAATAACATCTGTAAAAATAATCGTTTTATTATTACTTACTCTTTTGCCAGATGATTTACAAAAGCGGCCAATTGAAAGGATGATTACATTGTACTGCAGGATATGATACCTAATAATATAACCAGGTAGTTAGTAGATTAGGGAACAATCCAAGTACAACAATCAACAGGGCTGTAAAATATAAGAGGTAGGTAAATGCGGGTGTTATTTCTTCAGCCATAATTGCCGGCGCTCCGGTTTGTTGATTGCTTTCTTTAAAAAACATTGCCTGAATTATTTTAAAATAATAGTAAGCACTTACCGCTGCCATCAATACTGCAAAAATAACCAGCCAACTTTGATGCCCGTTTTTTATGGCAGCTAATAACATATAAAATTTACCTTGAAAACCAGCGGTAAGTGGTATACCAGTTAACGACAATAAAAATATTGTTGCACAAACAGCAACGGCAGGATATTGCTTTGCCAACCCATTAAATCCATCAATTGTGTAATCATTCATTTTAACAAGTATAGCAAAAACACCGATCGTTGCCAGGCTATAGGCTGCAGTATATAAAATTAAACCCTCTTTGGCATAATCGTTTAGCGCAAAAATAGCCAATAACATAAAACCAGCCTGGGCAATACTGGAGTAAGCCAGCATGCGCTTTACACTTTGCTGAAATACCGCTGTCAGGTTACCAATTAATAAAGTGGCTGCTGTAATAACAACTACAAGTGTTTGCCATTGGCCCTGAGTTTTTCCAAAGGCATTATCAAACAAACGTATGAATGCTATAAAACCAGCGGCTTTAACAATGGTAGCCATAAAGGAGGTAAATACTGTTGGTGCTCCATCGTAAACATCTGGCGTCCAGAAATGAAAAGGCGCAGCTGATACTTTGAATGACATTGCAATTAATAAAAATACCAACCCAATTGCAATCATCGGCGGCATAACTCCTTCGCCTAAATTAATATTATCAATAAGAAAAGATCCATTTGTATTTCCGCCATAAACGAATGCAATTCCCATCAGCATAATTCCAGTTGAGAAAGCCCCCATTAAAAAATATTTCAAAGCAGCTTCATTGCTCTTTAGATTGCGTTTATCGCTGCCTGTAAGAATATACAATGGGATAGACAAAATCTCAATCCCCAGAAACAAGGTTAGCAGTGAATTAAAACTGGCGGTTATAGCAACACCACACAACACAAAAAACAGCAAGGCAAAATATTCTGAAACATTCTCTCCTACTTTTTCAATATCCCTGCCATTGAGTAGAAAAAATAATAATGTACAAAACAACGCAACAGCAATAAACGTAAGATTGAAACTATTAAAGTGAAGCATATTCCTGACGTCAATATCAAAGAATGGACCGCCATTTAATAATTCATAGCCATTACACAAAAAAATCAGGATCAAACCAGCAATGGCCCAATATTTAGGCGTGCTTTTTCTTTTAAAAAAAACACCTCCAAACATCATGACGATACCCCAAATAGCTGTTAAAATAATTGCGTTCATATTACTGGTGGCTTGTGACTGATAATTTGTATTTTATTTAAATTTTGTCATTAAGAATGCAACTGAATCGTTTGTAAGTTGCAGTAACGGTTGCGGAAATAAACCCACTATAAATATGGCTACAATAATCAAAACCAAAATTACTTTTTCACTAAAAGAAATTTCTTTCGTAGCTGCTGTTAAAGTATTTACCTCGCCATAGAATACTTTTTGAACCATATTCAATGTATAAATTGCTGAAAGGATAATGCTTATTGCTGCAACAGCAGTGTACCAAACATTAAACTGATATAATCCTGCGAACATCAAAAATTCTCCTATAAATGAATTCGTTAATGGTAATGCGATATTTGCCAATGCGATAACCACCAACGAAATAGTTAGGGCGGGCGCTTTATTAGCAATACCTCCCAACTGCGATATCTTACGGATACCCAATTGTCTTTCTATTAGTTCAATTACAATCCACAAACCAATGATATTTATTCCGTGGTTAAACATTTGAATCATCACACCTTCAATAGCCAATTGTTTTGTACTAAAGAGTGCTGCACACATTAACCCAATATGAGCGATAGAAGAATAGGCAACCAGTCTTTTTAAATCATCTTGCCGGAGTGCGATTAAGCTGGCATATATAATACCGATAACACATAGGCCAATCACAATATTGTCATATTGAAGTGCTGCAGCGGGAAAAATGGGAAGCAGCCAACGAATTACACCAAACAAACCCATTTTTACCATAATACCACTCAACACCATTGTGACTGCTGTGGGTGATTGTTCGTAGGTATCCGGCTGCCAGGTATGAAAAGGAAATATGGGCATTTTAACAGCAAAAGCTATAAAGAACAACCAGAATAACCATTGCTGTTGTACTGGCTGCAGCAATACATTTTGAAAAGCACTTAAGGCAAAACTATGTGGTGAAAATGCAGTTGGGCCAGTTTGCAGGTAGGTATAAATAATACCAATCAACATGAGCAAAGAACCGGCAAATGTGTAAATGAAAAATTTAAAAGTTGCCTGTATCCTTTTTTCTCCACCCCAGCGGCTGCACAAAAAGTAAACAGGTATAAGTGCCAACTCCCAGAAAAAATAAAACAACAAACAATCTGTTGCAACAAATACGCCCATTAAACCGGATAATGAAAGCAGCATCAGCCCATAAAACAAATGAGGATTTTTGTAGCTGCTATTATTGGTTGCAATAAATATAATGGGGAATGAAAGACCGGTTAATAACGTTAAAATACTTCCGACACCATCTAAACTCACCGCAAAACTTGCACCCAGGTATTTCAACCATTCGTAACCAAAAGTAAGTCCACTGAGATCATTGTTTTTCCTGAAATAAACCCCTGCTACAGAAACACCCAAGGTAACAATCGCTGCAAAAAGACTCCAGGCTTTTACCTTTGATTCATCCTTAATTAAAAAAGCTATTAACCCTGCTGCCAGTGGAACAAAAATTAATAAATGCGGAATAGTAATATAGTT
>JBBQEA010000196.1:0-9561 GCA_038320245.1 Chitinophagales bacterium
AAATTTGATTGGGACTAAATTGACTTTTTTTCATTGTATTACGTTTTTAAAGTTAAACATTTTGTCTACTTTTAAAACGTACTAGTTTTGGGGGAGCTTACAGTCTCCTGATATACTGTATCGCACCTTCCAACATAAGTAGTAAAGCAATTTTTTGTTAGCTATGGCTTTACGCATAGCTGTTGCATTACCCACTATTTCTAAATCTTTATTGTATTTTTTCTCTAACCGCTATAACAGATCATAAGCCTGCAAAAAATTTTGTAAAGAGTCTGAATATACATTGATCAACACACCTCCTACTCCACCTTTTCTCCAACGCGGAATATCCGTTTGACCTTTGCTAATGGTATCTAAACGATAATTGCTAATATCCCGGGGACACTTCTTTAATTTTTTATAATTACAACCAAAATACCAGGCAAACACATCATTGTGTCCATCTGTAACAGGAGATTTTTTAGCACTGTTTCCACGATTGCAATAGCTTCTTTGTCAGATTCCTGATATTTTACAGCATTAATCTGTTGAGCATAAGCATTGCTAAAATAAAGGGAACTTAATGCAATTAGATAGATAAAAAACAGGATTGCTTTTTCATATAAATGGATTAAAGTTCTATATTATATTTAGTAAGACATGAACTTTTAAAGCGTTTCTATTTTTCAATTCGAATTTGAAAGCATCCTACATCTATTGTATTGGTATGCTACTTTTTCAATTTAATTTCTCCATCAGCAAATAACTGTAATTAGTAACAATAAGCTAATTTGTCCTTCATTTATACTTTAATACTTTTTCAAAGTAGTTACTATTACTATTACATTTTTTTTGTTTTTTTCTTTAGAAAGTTTTGCTTGTATTTAATTCATGTCTATGAGCTGGTTGTTGGTGTATGCCCCCCGCAAAGCGATCTGCACAAACACATAACAACGTCGGCGTGTGGCTTTAAGATGTAATAAAGAGTTTTTGGGAAACATCAAGGTAGCCTGGATGCTTAGTACTTTATTCCAATAAGCTTGCTGATAAATCCAAGAAATTTGATAGCGATATCCGGTGGACTTTTGGCGATTATCTCGTTTCTATAATTTTTCATGAGTACACTCATATATAGCTTTCCCTTTAGGTTCATAGTAAAGTCTTTTGTCCTGTTGTCGGTAAGTTTATCCAGCACTTTACAAATGTCTTCAAAATAGTTTTCCATTCTAAGCGCAGGCTGGTGAGTGTTATATACAGTCACAATTTTTTCTGTCGGGTTTCTGAAGGCATGGGATACACCTTTGGGAACAGCAAGTTTGTCGCCTTTTTTTGCGAGTAACCATTTGTCCTTAATAAAAAACTCCATTTCACCTTCTAAAACTTCATAACTTTCGATAGCGTGAGGGTGGGTATGCACTAAAGGGTCTTTCATATTGCACCCGGGAAGTAATTCCCAATACAAGTCTAATGATTTTCCGCTTGTGTCGGCGCCAGTTTGAAGGACGGTAAACTTCATACCAACCGGTGTCATGTCAAGTACTTGATTCTTTGTTGCCATGTTCGATAAAATTATGTTGAAGTAATTTACAGTTGCTTGCCGCTTACACTTGGTATTACTTTTATAAAATGCAATCTATCAAAAAAATTGTATTTAAGATTCAATCATTTTATTAATAAAAGAATAGAAAATTTTGCTTGCATTTAGTTCATCTCTCCCTGCTGGCTGTTGGTGTATACTCTTTCTCAAGGCTATCTATACAAGCGCACAACAGCGGCTGCGTATGGCTTTAAAAAATTGATAGAAGGTTTTTGACGAACACTATGTTGGCTACAAATGAAAAGCACACTATTGAAGCCGTTTTTCATTTTTGTCCCAGGTTTTCATAGTCACCGTTTCGCCAACTGAGAAACTCATTAAATCTTCACCTAATATTACAGGGCCTGAATAATTCTCTTTTGTACGTTTAAGAATTTCGTCTATAGGATAGTGATAGATTGTTACAATATGAGAATAGACAGCGAGTTTGGGCTGCACAGCAGTAAATACCTTACTTGCTTGCTCAGGTGTTGTATGATGCATAAGAATATTGTACCTCGGATCTGTTTTCTTCAATGTATCTGATGCAATTGCTACTTCATGCACGAGCAAATCTGTTCCTTTGGCAAATTTGATAAGATTGGTTGAATAGCGGGTATCGCCGGACAGCACTACGGAGTGTCCGCCAAATTCTATTCTATAGCCAAGAGCAGGAACAACAGGATAATGGTCAACTAAAAAGGCAATTATTTTTACGTCACCCTCCTCGTATACTGTACCTTCTGTAATATCAGTTGTTAGTGTTTTAATTCCTTCGGGGGAGGCTTTATCATCTTCTTCTCTTATCCCAATGTCAAACTGATATGCCTTCTGTAAGTAATCGGTCATTTGCTTTGTGCCTTTGGGTCCAAAAACTTTTAATGGAACTTTTCTATGTGATTCCAACCAACCCGAAAGCCAAAAATCAGGAAAGCCAACAATATGATCAGAATGAAGATGGGTAAAAAAAACGGCATCAAAAGTATTGTTCTCTACCTTCAATTGCCGCAATCTTAGTAAACACCCACGTCCTGCGTCAAACAAGAAGTTTTTACCACCAGCCTGTACCAGAATACTTGCGCTAAACCGATTCATAACTGGCTGTGGCGTTCCGGTACCTAACAGTGTAACCTTTATAAATGTTTTATTTACATTAGCGGTGTCTCGTTGTATTTTGTTTTGCCCAGGGCATACAAAAAAAATCATCAAAAAGATGGAAATAAATGAAAATCTTAGCATAGATATTTTTGTTAAATGTAACCAATAGAATTTATTTTTTGACGGAATATTATTAATTACCCTATACGTTTTACGACTTGCTGCTGGGGGGAATAGAATTCTTGTCTGCTGGAACCGTTGCCTCCCGATAGCTATCGGGATATAAATAAAAAGTTCATTGTTTAAATTCATTTTTGGTTGATTTTGTGAGAAGCTTTTGCAGGACAAGACACTATTTGAAATCCTTAGTTTGGAAACTAATGAAAGCGATTAGTGCTATTATATTAGCATACTATGGATAGAAGTGAGGACACCAAACGAAAAGAATATTTGTCCTGTTCGTTGCCTTTTGTTTGACAATAAAATAGCCGGCAAAGCCGGCTAAATAGCAAAATGGGTCAAACTATAAATCCCGGATGATTTGTTAATCGGGGATTATAGAATTTCATTTAATAAATGTATGTGATCCTATTACCATTTTGATCATAATAATAAGCTGTATTATTGGTAGACAATATTCTGAAAATCTTCTCAATAGTAGAAGGTCTCTCAATTTGTATGTACTGTGTTGGCGTAACATGATCTCTTTTAAAAATCTTATCCCAAATGGTACCTGGTAATTGTTGTTTAGTTACAACTGTACGAGTATCCCGACGTTCTCCATTTGCATGATAAACAGCTGTGGATCTCCATATTCCATTATTAAAAGTCGCAGTATAATCACCTTTGTATTTACTCCAGGAAATATTTGTAGCTCGGGGATAATCTCTTAATAAAGCGGCTATGACTTTTTTTGGTTGGTGATTAGAATATCTTGCAGGTGTTGAATTCCCATATTCCCAGCTTTTTTCATTTTCACTGTTTCTGTCATTATTTCTGTCATTTTTCTGCTTTGAATTAATAATGTTATCATCGTTTTTATCTTTACCTTTTGCTTTCCCGTGGCTATTTCCCTGAGCTAAACTAGTAACAGAGATTAATAATAATATCAAAAAGAAGTTTAAATGTTTCATAAGTTAGATTTTAAATGTGAAATATGAATTAATAGAGTGGAGAATCATGCCAATTTGAACATATGTCAGGATTTTGTGATAAAAAATATAAAATTAGACCATAATTTAACAAGACTAAAAATGCTTTTGTGGCTAAAAGAAGAAATATAAATAATTAAAAATTCAGCTAACAGTTAGACTTAAAGTTGGTGTGGGATTAGAATTACTTTCTGCCCGAACCGTTACCTCCCGATAGCTATCGGGATATAATTAAAAATTGATTGTTTAAATTCATTTTGGTTGATTTTGTGGCATTGTATTTCAAGACGAGTCATTCCCTGATGCCATACGCACCAACCGAAAGCAATTATTTTTTATCTCCAATCTATATTTTCATCACCTCTTCCATCACTTCAGTTGCAGGCTTTTTTATGATAGTAAAATTATGATGCAGAGGAATGGAGGGTGGATTCTTATCAATAATATATTTTGGAATCTCTGTAGGTAAATAGTCTATCAATCCTGAAGCAGGATATACCTGCAAAGAAGTACCCCCCAAAACAAAAATATCTGTTGCCGATAAAATTAGTGCTGCTTGTGCAATTGTAGGCTCCTGTCTGGCTTAGATATGCAGCCAGGATTTTGTGTAAGGAATATCTGTGCCTTTGGAAGAATCCCACCATCAAAGTGTTTAACCTTACATTTTAAAAAATCTTTTTCGCAGGCACTGACACGCCAACACCGATTTGTCTTTGTTGCATATCTGCGACATGGGGGGAATAAACGGAACACCAACCTTGTCTAAATGTTCGGAACCCTAAATACTGAGTCCCAAACTCAGTATAGCGACTTTTTTATAATTTTAATAATTCTAAAGACAGCAGAGGGAATTATGTATTGACGGAATATTATTAAACTATCAATTACATTCTGCCTTCAGGGGCAGATATGCAGCGAGGGTTCTCCTATCAGCGTAAGAATCAGGAACTCCATTACCCCTTTTTGCCTGGCATTGAAGGGCGCACTTCTATCTTACTGGGCAGCGTTCGCGGATTCATTTTTAAAAGATCGGCAACCATCTGGCCAATATCTTCCGGATGTATCTTCCATACATCATGCTCGTCAGGTGTATGATTATCGAAATGGGTGGCAACAGAACCAGGCATAATGGTAGTAACTTTTATCGCATATTTGCGCAGGTCAAGCATGATGGCTTGCGAAAAACCAACCAGGCCAAATTTGCTGGCGTTATAAGCCGCGCCGTTTTCAAAGAAATTAGTTCCTGCAAGACTTGCGATGGTGAGGATATATCCTTTAGATTCTTTCAAGGCATCTATACTTGCTTTCACACTGTGAAAAACACCGGTGAGGTTGGTATCAATGGTGCTGTTCCAATCTTCTTCTGTTAAGTTTTCTATCGGAGCAAAATGCCCTACCCCCGCGTTTGCTACCAGCACATCCAGCCTACCAAAGTGATCAAGTACTTTCTTCACAGCGGCCTTCTCACCAGCAAGTGTACTTACGTCTGACTCCAAAGCCAATACCATTGAAGGATCTTTTGACAGAGAAGCAGCAGCTTTTTTCGCTGAGGAGAGATCGCGGCTGGTAATGGCAACTTTCATTCCCTGTTCAACCAATGCTTTTGCAATTCCGTACCCGATGCCTTTGCTTCCGCCAGTGATGTAGGCGACATTATTTGTAAGTGTGGTCATAATTATTTTTTAATGAGTTTTTTAACATCATTTGTTATTAACAAAAGTTATGCCTCTTGTATTTTCAGGATTTTAAACCTGCCATACAATCTTAAAAACTAATGAATATCTATAATTTCCAGGTAGGCAAATGAGATTCCATTGGGGTTTAATTGATACGTTTTGTTGGCGCTTGCGATACAAAATAAAAATTCAATCTTGCATCAAATGGGAGAACACCAAGGTGGAATAAAATTCAGAACTCTAAATACTGAGTTACAAACTCAGTATAGCAACTCTTTTATAATTTAAGAATTCTAAGAACAGCAAAGGGATAGAGAGTTTTTAGGGAAACCCAACGTGGGCTAAATTAGCAGGCCAGCCCCGCTTGTGTAAAACTGATTGTAGTGTGCAGGCTTTCAGATTAAACTTTAACGCTAATAGCCATCAACTAAATGCCAAATTGAAACTCGTTGGCCCGAACCGCTGCTGATGCTTGCTCATAGCTGATGTTTGATTGTCCAGCCCTGCTCTTTCAAATACTTTGGTTGCCTGCATGTGCTTCTTCGTCATTTTACTGCCAGTACTAAAATGGAAATTGTCAAAATGCCAAGAAGGATAAAAGCAATTGTTCTTATCCAATTGGTTGATAGCAATAATTTTATTTTTGCTTCGTCATATCCTGTACTTGCCATATCCGATTGAAGTTTTCGTTGCCATTTAACTGTTGAAAGAAATGCTATGATGTTTAAAGCTAAGGAGGTAATTGCTTCATTAGTTGTCATAAAAGCTGGACGAATAAACATTAAAAGAATACTTAAAACAAGCATTAACATACCGGGCAAAACTGCGGGAATAAATGCTGCCTTATTATTCGCACTCATGTAAGTTTTGAAATTTTCTTTGCCCACAAAAGGATAAATGCCATAATGCTGTATTTGTAAACAAACCATGTTGCCGGCATTGTATGCAGCAAGAAATGTATAAACCCCGTAAATGATTAATTCCATTATAATTTTTTTATATTATGATTTGAAATTCATTTCTATCCAGCTTTTAAGACTTAGGAGGTTTGGAAATTCTTTATGTGTCAACTCCAAATCTTCTTTTTGAAAAGAACTTTTTTCATTTATCCACTTAAACATTTTATATAAATTTTTGCCAAGGAATAATCTTGTAACAAGCACAGGTAATTTTTGATATTCTATTTTTTTGTTCAGCACATGAGAAAATATATCCGCTACTTCCTGGGTGCTCAATTGTTCGGTTGCCAATGGAATTGTTTTACTTAAATACAAATCGCTATTCTGAAATATTTTTGCAGCAGCTTTTCCAATATCTTCTACTGCTACATATTGTTGAATAGTATCTCTGTTAATTGGTTGCACCAATTTCCCTTTTAATATTCCTTTTCTTACCTGCGGTATTAAAAAGTTTTCATACAGAGACGTAGGTCTGATAATAGTAAAAGGCAACCCAATTTGTTTAATGTGGTTTTCAATTTCGAATTTACTTTCAATATGTGGAACGTTGGTATTTAAATCAGCTCCAATTACAGAAGAATATAAAAAATGCTTTACACCAAGCTCTTTCGCAACTGTTGCTAATTTTATTCCCTGGTTGATTTCTTCTTCAATTCCATTTTCAAAAGTTTGAACGCTGAATATTCAATATACATCTTTCAAATGATGCCGAAAAGTATCAGCATTGTTTAAGTCGCCTTTTATCAACTCAATGTTTAGCTTTTTCAAAATTTGTGCCTTGGGTGAATTTATGTTTCTTGTAAGCGCTTTTACTATAAAGCCTTGTTGCAATAAACTTCTTGCCACCGCACCACCCTGATTACCAGTTCCACCCGTCACAAAAATTGTTTTGTTATCTGTCATGGCGCTTTTTTTTATTTTAATTAATGTTAGTAATAGTGGATAGCATAGCAGGCAACGTCAGTTCGTCTAAGAACTCCGTTCGTTTTTCAAAAATAACCAATAAGCGATTGATTTACGAATGATTTAATTCCCCCCTTTTGGCGCAAGCGACGCTTGCCAAAAGGGGGTGTAAAGTATAGTTAACGATAAATTGTCTGGAAGTAGATATCTGCACATTATATCCGGGCTTTAGCTGACCGTTTTTCATGTGGTCTTCTTTCATGCGCATGAAGGTGGCATCAGTATCTGTTTTGCTGTAGCTGTTGCGGACGTCTAATATCTTTTGCTGCTGCTCATATTTATCAAGGTTTTCAGGCCAGTTCTTTTTAGCATAATTTAATTTTTGTTTTATCTTTTTGTCAATGGGCTTGTCAGCCAGTGCGGGCATCTATTTTTTCAATCGTTTCTTCTACTTTTTTTTCTGTCAATGGTAGTAAAATCAGGAGGTTCAGGATTGTCCATCTCTTCGGCGGCCACACTTTGCGCATAATGCCAAAGTCCCATCCAATTGCTTTTTCATTTTATCTTTATTGGTCTTGATGCTGTTGCCCCAGACGAAAGTGTATTTATTGGCATTGGCCTCCAGTTTGGTTCCATCTACATAAAGCTCCTTTAAACTTAACAGCCCTTCTTCTGCCAGCAGTTCTACGACCCTGGACAAATATTTTTCGCAAGACATCCTTTAGACGTTTGCCTCTGAAACGGATGATGGTATTGTGGTCGGGCTTATTCATTGCTGCCCAGCCACATAAAGTTGATGTTCTTTTTGACAGCTGCTTCTATTTTGCGACTGCTGTAAATATTGGTTACATAGGCATACACCAACACCTTTAATAACATCTTTAGGGGTAGCTGGAAGTACCGCCACCTTCATATTTTTTAAGAAAAGGAGTTAGATTTACCTTATCAATAACATCAGCTACCACACGCAAAGGATGGTCTTTTGCAATAAGCTCATCCAACGAAGGCGATGAGAGCATCGCCTGGTTTGGCGCATAACTTTTAAAGACTACAGTAGATTTTTTTGCCATAACAATAAGACAAAATATCTGCTGCTTTTGTTGCCTTTTTTTCTACTTAATTTATACAGTAAATCTGTGAATAAAGTAACCTCCTTTTCTGAAATATAAAAAAAAGGCTGCCTACTTTCGAGACAGCCTCTTTTTGATTAAAGTGTTCCTTTCTATTTGGATATAATCAATTTGGTTGTTTGTATATCCATTCCGTTATTAAGATTCACTGTGTAAATACCTTGTTGAAGCGTGCTAACATCAAAGGTATTGAAGTTGGTTCCTAAAGTGGTGATTACATTCTTAACCATAACCGGCTGACCAAGATCATTAATAATGGTAATCCTTGCGTTTCCTGTTTGAGTGGCATTGAATGAAACCGTTACACTACTGGAAGCAGGTACAGGATAAACTTTTAATCCTGCGCTCACCAGATTTTTATTCAATGAAGAAGTGGCCACATTTGCTGTATAGGTAGTGTTACTCATATTAACAGTTAATGCATAACATGCAGTTACACTAAAATCAGCTGAAGTAGCACCGGATACTTTAACTATATAGGTGCCTGGTTTTTTATTGTTATAGAAAACTGTTTCATTGGAAGTGCCGCTATTTGTTGAAGTCTGCAATTGCTTACCATTATTATCGTATAAGGTCAGATCATAATTAGCCGGCAGATTCGTAAGCATTACCTGCAGATTCTTTTGACTACCAGATGTGCTGAAACTGTAATAATCTACATCACCGGATGTGCCAATCTGAGCATTAATTATACCTTGGGAAATAGGAGTAGCAGTTGCCATAGTGTTATTCGGTTCATATACGTCACAGCTAGGTGCTACAGCATTGGTTGTAAACTGCGCTCCTGATGTATAGCTACTGGAACCAGAAGAACAATTAGTTCTTACCTGCCAATCATAAGAGGTAGAAGGGGTCAATCCGGAAACAGTTACTGAAGTTGAGGTTGAATTTAAAGTTGTCCATGAACCAGTACCGCTAACTTCATACTGAACATCATAACTGCTGGCTCCTGAAGCTGCTGTCCAGCTTAAAGTTGCGCTGTTGGATATTATTGAAGAAGTAGTAAGATTGGTTGGTGCATTACAGGTAGCTGCAGCATTGGTTGAAAACTGTGTTCCTGATGTATAGGTCCTGGAACCAGAAGAACTA